>JBLHOB010000324.1:0-4516 GCA_047619425.1 Myxococcota bacterium | reverse complement strand
CGCTTGAGATGCGGATAGAAGGAGCAGAGCTCTTCGATCTTGGCTCGCGGGATTCGGTGACGCTTACTGAAGGCGATCAGATCCGCTTCGGGCAGGAAGCCCCGCTCGCCCTGAAGTTCAAGTAATGCTTGAAGGAGGTTCATGCGGTTCCAGTGAGCAGAACGAAAAACGAGCCGCAAACGGGCCCGAGGAGAATGGCGCGACTAGAAGCGATACTGGGCGCCCATGCCGATGGTTGTGTGGTTTAGATCCTTGATTTTGCCAGATGTGACGACGTAGGCGACCGTCATGCCGATGGAAATCTTTGGGACGACGTAGTAGTCGAGTCCGCCACCAAAGTGTGCTGTGACGCCCACGTCTCTGTCCTTGCGGCCGCCTTGTTGGAATTGAAAGCGCGTAACCCCAGCACCAATCAACACGAAGGGTTGTACGCGCTGGGTGGCCAGATAGCCCTTAAAGTTTCCGTTGAAGGCGAGGATGCTGGTACTAAGGTCGGGATCAAGGTCATTGGAGTCAACATGCTTCAAGAACTCGCATGAGCCTTCGACTGCAATGTTGGGGTGGAAGCGATATCCGACGGTGAGCAGGAAGCCCACACCGGTGTCAAATTCAGTGTCGCTTGAAAAATCGTCAAAGTCCTCGTCGGCCAGATTGAGGCCGAGGCCCGCATAGAAACCCAACTGCGACTCTTGCTGTGCCATCGCTGATGTCGCAATTGCGAGGGAACCAAGCCAGACCGTTATGAAGATCGCCTTCTTTCTCACAGACTCTTCCTGGAGTTGAACCCGGTGCCGTGGGGGGGACGACCGGCGTTGTTTGCGCGGACAACATGCTCGCCAACTCTTGTGCAAATGACAAGTTGTTGAAGGCTATGAGTGTTCGCTGAGCCCGGCGAGTACAAGTGCTTCGCGGTAGCTCTCGGGAGTGTTGCAATCGACGAAGCTATTGTGCTGGGGGTCGAGTTCTTCGATTGCCTCAACGCCGATGGAGCAGGTTTGGGATAGTTGCATGATTTGTCGTGGGCGTCGCTCACCCGAGCGCAGCATGGATTCGATTTCCGGTACCAGTGATTTTGCGTAGACGGCACAGGTTGACATGTAGTGGCCATCAATCAGTGGAATGGCGGCGCGATATCCGACAGAGAGTTTGAGTAAACCGCGCACAAGCCGTGCTTCGAGCAGAGGTACATCGCATGAGACGACGAATGCCCGTTCGGCCTTCATGGCTCGCAGGCCCGCAGCGACGCCGGCCAGAGGTCCCAGCCCCTCCTCGGGGTCGCGTGCTATCGGGAGCCCGAGGCTCTCGTTGACGGCGAGTTCCTGTCCCTCGCGCGCGACCAGCCAGACTTCGTCGACGCAAGGCATGACCACGCGCACGATGCGAGCAAGGAGAGGTTCGTCGCCAAACATAAGCCCTGCTTTGTCTCGGCCCATGCGTTCTGAAAAACCACCGCAGAGAATGAGAGCTGCCTGTGTCATTTCAGTAAGGTAGCGAACCTTTAATGGCGACGACGGTACTTCTGTGACGTCGGGCCCACGCGCGGCGATCGGTGTACTGTTGAAATGTGCGCACGCGGGGTGGGCCGCTGGGAGCAACGAGTGGGGAGGGACATGGACGAGTCGCAAGCAGCCGCGGCCGCGCGCAACGCGGTGGGCTTGTGCTTTGATTGCACGAACGCTCGCAAGCTGACGAACGCCAAGGGGGCGGTGTTTTTTCGTTGCGAAAAATCCCGCGATGACGAGACGTTACTCGCCTACCCACCGTTGCCGGTGCGTGCGTGTCATGGCTTTGTCTCCGCAGCCGAGGGAGGCGCGAGCCCCCGAGCCAGCGGCTAGGAGCGTGGGGCCGTGAACTCGACGCGCATTTCCTCTAGCCCAGCGATGAAGTTGGATGGGCGCAATGATAGATTTGCGTCCTTCGCCAGTCTGAGGTCAGGCAGTCTTGGCAGCACTTCTTCGAAGAAGATCTTCAACTCCAGCCGGGCCAGACTCGCACCCAAGCAGAAGTGGTAGCCATAGCCACCGAAGGCAACGTGTTCGTTGGGGTCCCGCGTGATGTCGAAGCGGTCGGGTTCGTCGAACACGCGTTCGTCGCGGTTGGCGCTGTGGTAGAGCAGCAGGAGCTTGTCGCCCTTGCTGATCGACTGGCCGCGGTATTCAACATCGCGGGTAGCTGTGCGGTTCATGTTTTTGATTGGGCTTACCCAGCGGAGCATCTCTTCTACAGCGAGTGGGATCTTCGTCGGATCGTCGAGCAGCATCTGCAATTGCTCGGGATGTTGGAGGAGGGCGAGGGTGCCACCCGTCATGACGTGGCGAGTCGTCTCGTCACCCCCCACGAGGATTAACAGGCTCTCGTGAATCAAGGCCTCATCATCGAGGTTTTCACCGTCGATCTTTGCGTTGACGAGCAAGCCAATTAAATCGTCAATTCGCGGGTCTTCGCGACGTTTCGCGATGACGTCCATGGCGTAGCCGGAGTAGTCCACGCCAGCCATTACCGCGCGCTGCAGCGTTTCGCCGTCTGCGGTGGCGGAGGTGGCGCCGAGCATCTCTTCGCTCCAGCGCAGCAGCTTGTCGCGATCTTCGGGGAGCACGCCGAGCATGTCGCCAATGACGATCATGGGGAGCGGTGCTGCGATCTGGCGAACAAAGTCACACTCGCCACGGGCCGCGACGTCTGCGACGAGGTCACGGCAAATTTGGCGAATCTTGGGTTCATGGTCCGCCACGCGCCGAGGCGAAAAACCACGGTTGACCACGGTGCGGCGGCGCTTGTGCGCTGGGTCGTCCATGTTGATCATCGAAGGCGTGTATGAGCCGTTTTCGGGGCGCGAGCCCTGGCCCGAGCAGAAGGTGTCGGCGTCCTTTGAGATCGTGAGGATATCTTCGTGAAGATTAACGCCCCACACCTTGGCGTCGGCGTCATAGTAGAGCGGTGCGTTCTCGCGCATCCAGCGATAGTGCTCAATCGGGTCGTCGCCGTAGAACTCGCCGTCGAGCAGTCGAATTTCGGGTCGGGTCGGGTGGTCGGCCATGAGTTCGCTCCTTACCCCATCGGGTACATGATCTTCTTTGAGATGGCGTCGACAGCGGCGAGCACGTCGGCTGAAAGCGTCGCGTTGGTGGCGACAACAGTTTCTTCGAGTTGGGCAACGGTCGTTGCACCGATTAGCGTCGAACCGAGAAAGTCCCGCGTCAGCGTCCATGCCGTTGCGAACGCAGCCATCGTGAGGTCGCACGACTCGGCGAGTGCGGCGAACTCGTCGATCGAACCCAAGGTTTTCTCGTTGACGAATCGTGCGGTCATGCGTTCGCCGCGATTGGGGTCCGCTTTGTAATCGGTAAAGCGAGAGTTGGCCGGCCACGCTCCGCCCTGGTACTTGCCTGAAAGCACGCCGCCTGCCAGCGGGCTATAGGCGAGCAAGCTTATGCTCTCGCGGCGGCACACCTCTGCGAGTTCGTCTTCGAAGCGGCGGTTTAGGATGCTGAAGTTGTTTTGGATCGTTTCGTTGCGCGCGTAGGCGTTGTCTGCCGAGATCCAGAGGCTCTTCATCAGGCCGTGGGCATTTTGGTTGCTGCAGCCGACGTAGCGAACCTTGCCCGCCTCAACGACGCGATCGAGGGCTTCCATGGTTTCGTCGAGGGGAAGTTCGGGGTCGGGCCAATGGGTTTGGTAGAGGTCGAGGTAATCGGTGCCGAGACGGGTCAAGGAGCCTTCGATGGCGCGAATGATGTTGTGTCGGTCGAGGCCCGAGTTGCCCGAGCGCACCGGACCGAGAAACCAGCCCCCGCCAGGGCCCGTCACTTTGCTTGCGAGAATAATCGAGTCACGGTTCTTATCCGACAGCCATTTGCCAACGATCTCTTCCGTTTTCCCGGCCCACTTGGCGTTTGGCGGCACGGGGTACATCTCCGCCGTGTCGAAAAAGTTGATGCCGTTGTCTAGAGCACAATCCATGATTGCGTGGCTTGTCGCCTCGTCTGCCATGCTGCCAAAGGTCATGGTCCCCATACCGATTTCGGAAACGACCAGGCCGGTTTGGCCGAGGCGGCGTTGCTTCATGTTTTTGCCCTCAGTGAATGTTTGAAGAGAACTTTAGTACAGCCCCGCGCGTGTGGGTTGGGGAGGCGACTCGCATTCGTCGAATGCTAGACTTGAGCTTCGGGCAACGACGGACACCTCGACCACGGAGCACTCGTATGGCAACGATCAATGCGGACAACGGCGGCCCTATCGCGATCCACTATCGAGAGTCGGGGGAGGGAGAGCCCTTGGTGCTCATCGGTGGCATCACCAGTGTGTTGCAAGTTTGGGATCTAATGTTGCCCGGCCTTACGGCTTCGTATCGTGTGATCACTCCGGACAATCGCGGGAGTGGGGGGACAATCGTCGCCGAGGACGATGCCGATCGCTCGCCACTACGCTTTGCGGGCGACGTGTTGGCTTTGCTCGACGCGCTCGAGCTCGAGAAGGTGCATCTCGTTGGGGCGTCGATGGGCGGCATGATTGTCCA
>JBLHOB010000323.1:0-4535 GCA_047619425.1 Myxococcota bacterium | reverse complement strand
TACGCAAGTGCGGGCTTGAGCAACGTCGTGTCAATCGAGTCCGATTTACGGCTTCTCTATAGCGTCTGGCAAAGCGAGCATCTCGAAGCATCGCTGCTGCTTGGTGTGCGAGGCCTCTGGCTCAACTACAAAGATGATCAACGCGACGAACAAAATCACATCAATGTGCGTAGTGGCGCGTATTCCCCCAACCCTTGGGCGGGACTTCACTTGGGTGTTCGGTTCTTGTATTCGCTCTAGTCGAGCTGCGGCTCGGAAACTGCAGTTGGCAAAAATCGTCATTTGCTATCGAAAGAGCCCGAAAGTAAAAGGAGCCTGCACCCGTCCTGATCGGTGTCAAAGACTTCATAGAGCGTATTTGCTTAATTGGTGCTGCGCGCGCGCCACCTACCCCGCAAGCCACGGGATCGAGAGATCATGATGAAGAGCTTCTTGATGTGCCTCGACAGCAGTACGACCTACAGCGAGATCGAGATCAAGTGCTGGCACCGAGACGTTGCCCCTATCGTGCCGAGATGAAACGCCGTCAAGAGCAGCGACCGCGCAACGCCAGCGCCTAGCCGGCTGCTCGGCACAGGCGTGCCTCTAGCGCGATCCACCGATTCGCGAAATAAGTGCACCGAGCAGTGCACCGGCGCTGTTACTCGCGAGGTCGACGATCGACGAGTTGCGACCGGGAATGAGCGGTTGGATGATTTCGATCGAGAGGCTGAAGGCAAAACCAAAAGCGAGCGCCATCGCGATACCTGCGGTGCGCCTCTTCCACGCGAGCACAAAGCCGAGAGGCGCAAAGCCCAATACGTTGGATACGATGTCAAGCGGGATCCAGAGTCGGTCGCCCGGGTGCACGGGATAGGCGCTCAGGAAATTGTCGCGGGTCGGCTGGGTCATGCGATCGGGAAACGTCAAGTCAGAGCCCCGAGCGGCACGGTTGTGAGCGCGATCCCCTTCGCCTTCATCGAAAGGGTAGAAGGCGAGAAGAGATGGGTCTCCGGCGAACTCTTTGTCGCGGATGACGTCTGGGTTTTCGGCGTGTTTGCGTAACTGCGTAGCGTCGAGTACCTGGTCATACACCGCGACCCCAAGCATCCCGCCCTGCCAAAGCCGCCATCCCGTATTCGAACTTCCCAGCATCAGATGCCCGCCAAAAGCATCGCCCTTCCAAGCCGCGGTCTCCTTTAACAGCAGCGAAGTCTTACGGCCGTTTACATGCAGGGCCGCGCCTTCGAGATCAACCGTTACAGCGAGGTGTGAAATTGAGTTCGGCGCAATGGGCCCAACTTCGTTGGCGCCGATGTACTTGTCCAGTCGGACATCACCCGTTGGATTGTCAGCGCGACCGCGCAGGATATAGCCACTTGAAAACTGCCCAATCAACAGCGGACGAATTCCCTCGCCGTCATAGAAGGAAATCATCTCTTGATTGCCAATCCCAGGCACAAAACCAGGCACCAGCCAGACTTCAAGAGTCAGCTCTCCAGTTGTCGTCGTAATAGGCTCTTCACTCAACGCCTGGGCGATCGCTCCGAAATGCAAACCGGGCCCTGGGTCGCGCCAACGCATAAAGTTGTCCCAGGGCCGCTTGCCCGGCGACAACACCGCGATCAGCACCAGGACCACGATGGCCACCAGGATTGCCGTGCGATTTCGCTCCACGATGTCGCGGCGCCTGTGTCTGATTGACAATTTGTCTCCCGGCTCCCTTCACGAGAAGGAACCAGCTCATGATCTGCTGCGGCGAAACTGCCGCAATCTGAAGACTCTGCACAAGGCTCACATGAAACAATCTTAAACACTTACATTCACCCGGTGCAAGAATACGCCGAAGAGACGGCTGGGCGCACTGCACGGTCGCCTCACGCGCCGAGGCTCTTGCAGTCTTAGCCACTCACGATAACTTGCTCTCTAGCAACGACACGGTCGAGGACGCACGCTTCTCCATGAAGATTCTTACGGTCATACTTAATTACAAGACCGCAGAAATGACCCTCGACTCGATCAGGGCCGCGGTGCGCGAACTCGCGCCCTACCCCGACGCCAAAATCACCGTCGTCGACAATAACTCCGAGGACGGCTCGTTTGAGAAACTGACAGACGCCGTCGTTACCGAAGGATTCGGCGACCAAGTCACCGTCGTTGCCTCTGACTACAACGGTGGTTTCGCCTTCGGCAACAACTTCGCGATCCGCCCCGCGCTCGCTACGGAGGACAAGCCCGACTACATCTACTTGCTCAATTCGGATGCCTTTCCCGACGCGGGTTGTATCTCGGAGCTGGTCGACTTCCTCGACACGAATCAACAGGCCGGTATCGCGGGCAGCTATGTCCACGGCCCCGAGCCAGTGCCCCACAAGACGGCATTCCGCTTTCACTCGATCTACAGCGAACTCGAATCGACCCTCGGCTTGGGAATCGTTTCACGCCTTCTCGATAACCACTTGGTCGCGCTTCCCCTACCGACGGAGACCCGACAAGTGGACTGGCTCGCGGGCGCGAGCATGCTGATCCGCCGCGAAGTCATCGAGGACATTGGCCTGCTCGACGACACCTACTTTCTATACTTTGAAGAGACAGACTTTTGTTTGCGAGCGCACCGCGCAGGCTGGACGACTCACTACGTTATAGAAAGCTCGGTCACCCACGTAGGCTCCGCTTCAACCGGGATGAAGGACAAGTCAAAACCCACGCCTCTCTACTGGTTCGCATCTCGCCGCCACTTCTTCTTGAAGAACTTTGGGCGGCCGGTGTTGTGGGGCGCGAACCTTGCCTACGTGCTGGGCGGAACCCTGCGCCGTATCTACTGGCGCGCGATTCGCAGACCCGAATTCGACGCAAAACATCACCTTCGCGACTTCATCCGCTTCAACTTTCGTCTGGGGCCGGTGCCGGACGGTCATCCCGAGCGGCCGAAGCCTTAGCGATCGCTGGCCTTAGATGGCCTCGGTTGATGGCGTAGTTGATGGGGTAGTTGATGGCGTAGTTGGCGTCGCCTTGGGTGGTGGCGTCGATGACGTCGCCGCGAAGCGAACCTCGGCTTCGGCAATACAGCGGCTCAACTGCGAAGCCATCACGCGAACATTGGGCTCGAGCACCATCGAGTCGTGGTCACCGGGCATCTCGTGGACTTCAATCGTCTCGCTCCACTGCCCAAAGCCATTGTCCGTCCAAACCCATTCTTTTGCAGAGTCGAGCACACGATCTTCGCCGAGCACGTAGGCGCGGTCGAGTTTCGGGCGGAAGAGCACGAGATTGCCCGGGTACTTCGTCATCTGGTAGCGCGGTAGCGCCCCGCGAAAAGCCGCTTCAATCGCTGTGTTGTGAAACTGATCTTCGGTAGGAGCGACTTCAGCTTCGCCACCATTGCTGCGGGCTTGGATCTGCTCGATCTGCCACTTCATCCGATTGCGTGCCCAGTCGAGCGCATAACCAGGCCCCCGACTCTTGAGCCGTTGCAGTTGGATCTTTGCGCGATCGACCTTCGTGATACGCGGTGTCTGGGGCAAGCGCGAGTCGAGCATCAACAGCAGGCCGATCTCTTCACCCGCTGCGCGAAGCTGGCGCGCGATCTCAAATGCCGTAAGCCCACCCCCCGAGAAGCCACCGACGTAATACGGGCCTTCGGGTTGAACGGTTCGCAGCTCGGCGATGTAGGCCTCGGCCATCTCTTCAAAGGTTTCATGGGGAGGCTCGTCGCCGTAGAGCCCACGAGCCTGCAAGCCGTAGAAGGGACGATCGCCGCCAACGAGGTTCGCGAGGTGCCGCAAGTTCAAGACATTGCCGAACATGCCCGCCACCAAGAAGAAGGGCGTCTTGGCCCCGCCTTCGCCCGCGTGCATGGCAACGAGATGCTTGTAACGCGTACGGCGTGTTTCCGCTGCCAGCACTTCACCGCCGGCTTCGCCTTGGACGTTGCCAGTCGCTTCGCGGATCATCTCCGCACAGCCTTGAATCGTCGGCGCTTCAAAGAGAACTGAGATTGGGAATTCAACCGAGTAGGCCTTCTTAATCATCGAAAACAATCGAACCGCGATCAACGAATGTCCACCGAGATCAAAGAAGCTGTCGCATACCCCCAATTGGTCTACGCCCAGAAGTTCTTCCCAGAAACCGACAAGGGTCCTTTCGATTTCGTCCCGGGCTTCAACGTATTCGGTGTCGAGTTCGGGGCGATCAAATTTCGTCCCACCACCACTTGCTTGCTCGGTCGCGGCTTCGACTTGCCGCACGATGGCTTCAAGCTCGAGCGACGAGATCACAACCTGAGGGTGCGGCGCACCGCTGAGCACCCGGGCCAACGCTTCGGCGCCTTCGGCGGGTTGGATGCCGCTCTCGTAATTGCGTCGCAGTCGCAGCTCAGCGGGTGAGAGATCCCGTGCATCGCCGCCGCCTAGGACCGATTCAAACTCGACGTCGCCTCGGCTCGGGCCTTGGGTCATGCCAAAATCGACCGACGCTGCGAGGCGGTGGATCGTAAACTCTTCGATCTCGAGCAACACGCGTCCGGTCTCGTCGGTAATCGTCACGTCGAAGACGGC
>JBLHOB010000322.1:0-4536 GCA_047619425.1 Myxococcota bacterium | reverse complement strand
CGTGAACGAATTGCAGATTGTCGTAATTGGCGCGGGACACATGGGGCGCCGGCACGCGCAGAAAGTTGCTGATCTCGCAGCGGCCGGGTTGCCGGTTCGCCTTGCAGGGGTAGTCGACCTCCTTGCGCAACGCGCCGGTGATGTTGGGCGCAAACTCGGCGTACCTCATGCAACCGATGCCGACGAACTATTGCGCTTCGCCGACGCTGCCATTGTCGCGGTGCCGACCATCGGACACTACGAGGTTGTGAAGCGCGCATTGATCGCCGGCTGTGATGTGTTGGTCGAGAAACCGATTGCCGCGACCCTCGACGAAGGGGAGCAGCTGATTGCTCTCGCAAGTAAGCACGACCGAGTGTTGCAGGTCGGACATCTCGAGTGGTTCAACAATGCGATGAAGGTGATTCGCGATCGCATTCGGCGCCCGCGTTTCATCGAAGCCCATCGCATGGGGCCGTACTCCCATCGCGCAACCGACATCGACGTGGTGCGCGACTTGATGATCCACGACATCGAAATCCTGCAGCGCATTGTTGGTGCCGAGCCCAAGCACATCGAAGCGCTCGGCCTGCCGGTGCTCTCGGACAAAGCGGATATCGCCAATGCGAGACTTACCTTTCCCGACGGCTGCGTCGCCAACCTTACGGCCAGCCGCGTGTCGCTAACCCCCATGCGCCGGCTGCGGTTTTTTCAGAGCGATGGCTATTTTTCGATCGACTTTCTCGAGCAAACTGCGGCAGTGATTCGGCGCGAAGTGCCTCATGAAGCGGCACACCCCGAGCTCAAAGTCGAGAAGATCGAAGTCGATCGCGGAGACGCATTGCTCGAGCAGTTGCACAACTTTATCGACGCGGTGACGACGCGCTCGAGGCCCATCGTTGACGGTGAACATGGTCTGGGAGCCCTGCGGACGGCTGTTCGGGTCAATCAGGCCATGCCGCCATTTGAAGACGACTACGAAGCATGACGACTCTGCTGATCTCCGCGGGTGATGCCTCGGGTGATCTGCACGCTGCCGATTTCGTGCGCGCCTTTCGCAGAGCGCACCCCGACACGCGGTTTGTCGGCATGGGGGGCGATGCCATGGAGAGCGCGGGCGTCGAGCTCGTCGTGCATCAACGCGAACTCGCGGTGGGAGGGCTCTTCGAAATTGCGAGCAGCCTGCCGCGCATCGTGGCTGTGTGGCGCAAGCTCAACCGAGCACTCGTTGAGGCGAAGCCCAACTTAGCTGTGCTGGTCGACTCCGGTGGGATTCATATTCCCTTCGCCAAGCGGATTCGCAGGCAATCCGGAGCGAAGATTCTTTACTTTATCGCGCCCCAGGTTTGGGCGTGGCGTCCGGGGCGGATCGCAAAGCTTGCGGCTCGCATCGATCGCATGGCGTTGATCTTTCCCTTTGAGCCGAAGGTCTACAGCGAAACCTCGCTGCCGGTTGATTTTGTCGGTCACCCTCTGGCCGAACCGTTGAGCGCCTTGGCTGCTTCAACAAGTCTTGAAGACGCACGAGCCGCCGTGGGTTGTCGCGTCGATGAATCCGACGCAAAGGTAGTCGCGCTCTTTCCCGGTAGTCGCCGCAACGAAATCGAACATCACTTGCCCGTGCAGTTGGCGGCGTGTGCAACGTTGCACCGCCAGATCGGAAACGTTGACTTTGTCCTCGCTGGCGCACCTTCCGTTGACCGCGGGTTGATCGAGCAAACGATCGCTCGCGCCGGCTTGCCCGAGGCCCTCTCACTGAAGGTCGTCTACGGGAAGTCGCGCGAGGCAATGCTCGCCTGTGACGTTGCAATCGCGAAGCCGGGCACGGTGACTGTCGAACTCGCGCTGCTCGAACGGCCCATGGTGGTGATCGGGAAGGTCAACCGCGCAACGGCACTCATCTTGCGGCGCAACGTTCTCGTCCCGTATTACGCCATGCCGAACATTATTTTGGAGCGTGAGGTTGTACCGGAGCTTTTACAGGAGGACGCGAAGCCGGACGACATCGCCAAAGCAGTCGCTGCGCTTTTCTCGGGGCCGATGCGAGATCGGCAGCTGAAGGATCTGCTGCAAGTGAAGAACGCGCTGTCAAAGACGGGCGCGGCCTCGCGAACGAGCGAGATCGCACAGGAGATGCTCGCGGGTGACTCGTAGGCTTCTCACAAGCGTTGTTGTGCATGGGGCAAGCTTCCTGCTGCTGCCCTTGGTTTTGCTTTCAATTGGGATCGCGGTGGCAGCACGCCCGGCTCGGCGGCGCGGATTGGGGCAGCGACTCGGCGGGCAGCCGCAACAGTCTGCATCAAGCATCTGGGTTCACGGCGCGAGCATGGGTGAGGCTCGGGCCACGGCGTCACTGCTCGAGCAGATCGCCAAAAAGGGCTATCGCGGGTTTGCGACAAGCGTCACAGCTAGCGGGCTCGACGTGCTCAGGCGCAGCGCTCCCTCGCATACTTCGGCATTTGCGCCGCTGGATTTTCCCTGGTTTGTCGCGCGTGCGCTTTCACGGGTAAAGCCGCTCGCGCTAGTACTCATCGAAACCGAGTTGTGGCCGGTGCTTTTGTTGTCCGCGCGCAGTCGCGGCATCCCAGTCTTCATTGCGTCGGGGCGAATCTCCGATACGTCGCTCGCCAACTATCAAAGGTTTCGATCGATTTCGTCGTTTGTACTGCGCGGAGTAGACGGCGTGGCGGCGCGTTCGCAGCTCGATGCAGACCGCTTCGTCGCATTGGGGGTGCCAGCGGATCGCGTTAGCGTCCTCGGAGACCTGAAGCTCGATCCCGCAGTAACACGGGCGCATCTGGCAACGGACCTAGTTCGCGCAACGTCTCTTGTTCCTATCTTTATCGCAGGCTCAACGCACCCGGGTGAGGAGCAGGCGGCACTCGACGCACTCGCCGCAAGTGAAAGGAATTCGGCAGGGGCCGCTGGCGCGGCGCTCGTCATTGCACCGAGGCATCTCAACCGCTGCGACGAAGTGGTGCGAACGATTGTCGCAACGGGGCGTCGTCTCCTTGTGCGAAGTGAACTCGCTGGGGCGCAGCTCGCTGCTGGAGATGTCTTATTGCTCGACACCGTCGGCGAGTTGGCAGCGCTTTACGCCGCAGCAAGTGTCGCGTTTGTGGGCGGCACTCTGGCGCCGGTTGGTGGACACAATGTACTCGAACCTCTCTTTGAAGGATGTCCAGTGGTCTTTGGCCCGAACACCGAAGATGCTCGTGACAGCGCGCGGCTCGCGATCGAATGTGGTGCAGGCACGCAGATCGCTAGTGCCGAGGCGTTGGGCGACATCGTGTCTCAATTACTCGCCGACCCGAAGGAGTGTCGCGCGCGCGGCACCCAGGCAAAGGGTGCGCTCGAAACAAACAGGGGAAGTGCAGGGCGACTCGCGGACTGGCTCGAAGAGCAGCTGCGGGCCCGAGATCGGAGTGCGCAATGAGAGTGCCCTGGCAGGCGACTGCGGACGAGAGTGGTTGGGCCCAGTTGCTCGCACTGCCGCTTGCGCCCCTGGCAGGTCTCTACCGACTTGGGGCGTGGATTGACCGAGGGCGTTACAAGGTCGGTCTCGCGAAGACTCGCAAGGTGGACGCTCGTGTTGTCAGTGTCGGCAGCCTAGTCGTCGGCGGCTCGGGCAAGACTCCGATGGCATCGTGGCTGGCCGAGCAGTTGCATCGCCGCGGGGTGAAGGTTGCGTTGCTTAGCCGCGGTTATGGGGGCCGCAGCAAGAATGCCGTGACGGTTGTCTCCGATGGATCGACGATTTTTGCTCGACCGGATCAAGCAGGAGATGAGCCCGTGATGTTGGCGGGGCAGGTGGCCGGAGTCCCCGTTGTCGTCGGCAAAGATCGAGGCTTGGCTGCGTTGCGTGCCATCGCGCTGAGTAGCGCTGACGTGTTGGTTCTCGACGATGGGTTCCAACACTACGGTCTTCACCGCGACCTCGACATCGTCACTTTTGACGGTGCCTTCGGCGTGGGCAACGGCTCTGTTCTCCCGCGCGGCCCGCTGCGCGAGTCCTTGTCCGGCCTGGCACGCGTCGACGCGGTTGGTGTGCTCGATGATGAATTGCCCGCCTCGCTTGCGAAGTCTATCGATGCTTTGGCGCCGGATGCGTATCGCTTCGGGGCGCGTCGCGTAGCGGTGTCACTGCGAAGCCTCGACGCTTCGGTCTGTGTTTCCCCAAACGTCTTGCGTGGCATGAAAGTCGGCATGATGGCCGGCATTGCGCGCCCCGCTTCATTGCGTGAATCGCTTGAGGCTCTCGGCGCAGAAGTCGTAGCCCATCGAACCTTTCCGGATCACCATCGTTACCGGCAGCGAGACTTGCGCGGGCTCAGTGAGGAAGCAGAAGTTTGGATCACGACGGAAAAGGACGCAGGGAAGATCTTGCCGAGCTGGGCCCGTGGTCCCAACGGCAACGCAGACGTTCGCGTGCTCGGTGTGCGGCTATCGGTCAACGAACCGGAGGCGTTCATGGACTGGCTTGCGTCGCGCCTGGAGCTCGACACGACCCCGCCTTACGAGCAGCCTTGTTCGGCGCGATGAGGCGGATCGAGGCGG
>JBLHOB010000321.1:0-4536 GCA_047619425.1 Myxococcota bacterium | reverse complement strand
GAGTCGAAGAAGCCCGTTTTTACGATGTCGCCCACGTAGCGTGTGCTCGTCCAGCTGAGCCAACTCCATGCGGCGTCGCGCTTGGCCTGCGTAGTGATCAGCATGTCAGCGACCGGGCTGTAGTGATGGGTGTCGAGCATGCGACCCGCCGGTGCGTCGTCGAGTTGTTGATAGGCCGTATTCCATTCTTCGACGACGTTATCGGGATAGCTCCACTCCGATTGAAAGCGATAGGGCCACACGTCGACGAGATGAAGTAACACCACCGCGGCGACGAGTCCCGTTGCGCGATGTGCGCCCACAAGACGGATCCAAGCGGGGGCAACCAAGCAGGTGGCCGTGGCCAATAAGAAGGGCAGCGCGGGAAAGGCGAAGTGGCTTGGCGCGCGCAGGTGGGAATATATGAAGACAGAGTTGGCCAGTAAGACAAAGGGCTTCGCCAATAAGAAGGCGATCACTACGAGCCCCCAGCCGAGAAGCCATCGTCGCGCTGAGCCCTGCGTCAGGGAAATACTTGTGGTGTAGAACAACCGAAGTGCTGCCATGAGGAAGCCGAGGGTCAGCAGGCTGAATGACAGCAACTGGGCGACGAGAGCGGTGCTGAGCTCTTTGTCGAGCAAGCCGCCAAAGAGCCTCCAGTGTTTTGGCCCGACCGCATGCACACCGAAGGCGATGAGGAGCGCCGAGAAGAGGAGGAACAGCGCGATACTCAACTGAGCGCGAATCTTGAGGTCATCGCCATTGCGGTGCAAAAGCAAACTACCCACGCCGACAAAGCCGAGTGCGACAAAGCCCTGATACCACTGCCCAGGCAGAGAGACGAACTCCTGGGTGATGTGGGGCGCAAGCCCGCTGGCTAAGGTGCCACCCCGATCGACCAGGGCAAGCAGATGCGGAAACGAGTAGTACTGCCGAAACACGTCAATGCTTCGCAGGTCGTGCCACTGAAGTAGCGGACGTTCGAAGACACCTGGAAGTGTCGGGAAGGCGACGAGGAGGCTCATGCCGCAGCCGGCCGCAACACCGACCCATAGCGCGCGACGCACGGCAGCTCGTCGTCCGCCAGCGGCGCTATCCGCGAGGACGACGCAGAAATACACCGCGAGGGCATGGGGCAAGATCAGCCAGAAGCGCTCCATGTCGTAAAAAAGCAGCGCAGATGCGACCACGGCGTAGATGCCGTTCTGTGCGGTTGGCGACTGCCCCAGCCGCGCCCAGGCCAGAAATAGCAACGGGATGATCGCCATGGACACGGGCTGATGAATATGACCCACGGTGCCGACGAACGAAAAAACTGTCGGGTGCAGGGTGTAGAAGACGGCGCCGAGGAGCGCGCTCGCCGTTGATCGGGTGAGGTGTCGCCCCCAGGCAAACATCGAAAATCCCGCGAGTACAAGAAATACCGTGTCACCCATTCGAATCCCATCGACTAGGCCCCACTGGCTGACAAAGGGCAGCAGCAAGAACGATGAGATCAGCGGTTGGATGTACCAAAAAACAAGGGAGGCACCGGCGTTCCAGTCTGCCGTCCAAAGCGGAAGGCCCGGGTGCTCGGCGAGTTGTTCAGCCAGAGAAGCGATGAGTGCGACGTGTCCGGGGAAGTCCCACTTACCGAGGCCCGCGTGCCACGAGCCACTCCACATCCAAGTGATGAGTACGGTCAGTAGAGCAAGCGAGGCGGCGATGCCGCTCTTCGAGGCGAGCTTGATTGCGCTCACGATCCCGAGTTCGCCTCCGGCCGACGGCGCACGACGCTATAGCATGGCCGCTGAAGTACCTCTTCGTAGGTATCCGGGGTGAACAGCGCCAACAGCGGGTCGTCGGGTAAGAGGCTCAGCTTCGAAAAACCGGGGATGCAGTGCATCTGTATGACAAGATCGGGCCAGGCGTTCTGTTTTACGAGCCGGTCGGCGTAAACCTCGCGCAGGCCAACGTTGCCTTGCAATGATTTGGCAACTGGGAAGGTCCACAAGCTCGAGGTTGTCGGCTTGAGATCGCTCACCAGAAAGCCGGCCGGAAAGTAGTCAAAGAACAAAATCGATTTTGCGTCTCCGCGCACGCGTGCGATGTCTGCGTTGACTTCGTGCACAAAGGTCGCCCGCTGGGAGGTGGTCTTGATCCCCTTCCAAGCTCCGTGGTCGACGGTCTTTTGAAGTTGAAGAGGAGGAGCCTCGCGATAGGCGTGGGTCCAAACGTCTTGAACTTGAAAACACAGCAGCGAAACCATGAAGACCGTAAAGGGCATTGCCTTTGCAATCGGAGATGAGGTCGACGTGGCGTCTGCGACTGTGGCGTCTGCGACTGTAGTGTCGGCTGTGACGTTGCGAGTCAAGCAGGCGAGGGTGACGAGTGCTGCTGGGGTCAAACCCAAGGACATGTTGCGCAGGCCATTGGAGGAAGACCATAAGATACCGAGCCCCGCGACCACGCCAGTTGCTGTGATGATCAAAAGGCCAGACCATTGTTCGCGGGTGAAGTTCTTTCGCGTGAGCCCGAGCGCGAGTGGAGCTCCGAGTCCCAAGCACGACAAGACAAGTGGTGCCGTCGTGTAGGGACCGTGAAACGGTTTGTAGTAAGCGGATACGTACAGAAGAACGGGGCCTACGAGGAGGCCAGCGGCTGCCTGCACGAGCGGGTGACTGTGGCGCGCAACGGCGATCGTGATCGTTAGGAGTACGCCGCCGAGTAGCAACAAGTAGGGAGCCTGGTAGCTGACTTCGTAAGCAATCCCGCGCCACTTGAGCCCACCGCCTCCCTGCAGCGCTTGTGCATTGCTAAACGCCAGGATCTCGTCGAAGGTTTCGGGCAAGCCATATACGACGAGTATGCCGCCGCCAACCACAAGGCTTAAAAGACCGGCGCCGAGGCCCGCGATGAATACGGGTTTTCGCTCGCTTGCCTCGCTTAATGCGAAAACCCTGTTGAGTGCGTAGGCCAGGGCGAGCAGTGCAACCGCGAACATGGGCGGGTAGGCAAACGAAAGACCAGCCATGCACAACGTGGCGAAAAAATAAGCTCGAGGCCGGTTGCCAGCGAGGCATGCTGCTGCGAGCAGCGCGGTGCCGGCAAGGAAGCCCAGGGACGTGAACGTGTTGTAGCTGAGGCCAAAGATGCAGAATGGTACGTACGCGAACATCGCCGCAGCGAGCAAGTTCGCGACGCGCTCGCCGCTGATACGCAGCCAGTAACTGCGCACCACCCAAGCGGTCGCGAGCGCGGTGACGAAATAGAGATGGCGAGCAAAGAGAACCAGGCCGGAGTTTGAGCCGACGAGTTTGAGGTAGAGCTCGAAAAACGGCTGGGTCATCAGCCCCGCAAGCTGCGGCAGCGCGCCCTCGTCAAAAAATGGCCGATAGCCGAGAGAGAACGAGTAAGGCAGCGCGATGTAATAAGCCTCATCGAAAAATGAGAAGCCGTAGAACATGCGCGGGTAGAGCGCCGCGATAACGAAGCCGAGGATCAGTCGGCTCGTCCAGTCCGGAGACTCATGTTTGGAAGTGGTCTGCGTTTGGGCTGGGGCCGGCGTCGAGGGGGCCGTCTCCGTATTGCTCTTCATATCGATTTCGCAATCCATTCCATAGGCCTGTGCTTCGACGCGCGATTGTGGCGCACCTACTTGCCGCACATGCAGGGGAGAGTGCCAAGTCTTGGCCCTGCCACGCAAACTCCATCCACCAATGCCGGCTGAAGATAGGGATTCTTCGGCACGCAACCGGGATCACGTGAGGCGTACTCGCGCGAGATCGCAACTAGGAATGATCGCGCGCTTTCTACTATTCAAGCGGTGGGGTTGAGCGGGGAGTTTTGCTGCCTTCGGACGGACTAGTCCGTGGTGCCGCGCACCTTGCCGACTGCCGTAGCGAGCTGAACATCGACGCGTCGTTCGATTTCGAGCTTTACCGTTGAGGCGGCGTCGGTCTCCCGGCTGAGCTTCTCCATCAGGCGCACCGAATGTCCGCGCACGATGATGTCAATGACACTCACGCTGCGGGCCGAGAGCTTTTGCAAGTCGATTGCGGGGATTGCGAACTCAGGCTTTGCAGTCGCTTCCGGGGTCGCGCTCGGAGGCGATTCATCTGCAAAGCCGGTCGATGCGCAAAGTAGGAGCGATACGGCGAGGACCGTGGGCATTGCGACCCTCAGACCGGCCGCTGCTCGGTCAATCAAGGTAGGGTCGGACAATCTGGAATTCGGCACCGGGTGTTCCTCCTAGCGAACGCTGGCTAGAACTATCGGTGCCCCATAGGTGATACTGACCCTAAATCACTACAACTCGAAGGAAAGTTTGGCGACAGGATTCAGCCGGCGGCAGTTACGCTCTTGGGATGGCAACTCGGAGGCAGGCATAGCTCGCGATCGGTTGGGCTGACGTTTCAAGTCACACAATCCGGGTGCAGAATTGCTCGGGATGGTGCGTCGATCGATCGATGCAAGCGTGCCGACTAAACGCGAAGTGGTTGCGGCGATCATGGACCGATCGTTATGGCAAGGTGTGATGCTTCATCACCTTTGGGCTGGACTGTCACGTCGCGACAT
>JBLHOB010000320.1:0-4544 GCA_047619425.1 Myxococcota bacterium | reverse complement strand
GAACTTCCTCCATCGTGGGCCGCCCCGACGCGTCGGGCGGACCAAAGCGCACCTTCACACCTCGAAGCTTTTCGAGTTTGCCGTTGCTGCCGATCAGTTCTTTCGTCATTTCGGCGTATTCCGTCAAGCCACCCTCGTCGTGAGAGCTCGAGCTACGGAAAGTACGCGGCCAGGCTGGCCAGGCATTGCCCGCGGCCCGTTCTTCTGGCGGGCGATCCATCAATTCGATGGATGTCACCGACTTGGCTCCGTGCCGATGCGATGTCCCGACACAGTCTGAACCCGTATCGCCACCGCCCAGCACGATCACATGCTTGTCGGTCGCCATAATATCGAGAGACGGATCGAGTTCGTCGCCTGCCACGCGCTTGTTCTGCTGCGGCAAGAAGTCCATTGCGAAGTGAACACCTTCGAGATCGCGCCCGGCTACCGGCAGGTCTCTCGGATGCTCCGAGCCCGTAGTCAGCAACACTGCGTCGAAGCTCTTGCGAAGATCGGCGGCAGTCAGATCCTTGCCGACGTGGACGCCGGTTTGAAACGACACACCTTCTTCCCGCATTTGGTCCATTCGCATGTCAATCAATTGCTTTTCGAGCTTGAAATCCGGAATGCCGTAGCGGAGTAGCCCGCCGATGCGGTCGGCTTTCTCAAAGACGGTCACAGTGTGGCCGGCACGACTCAGCTGCTGAGCGGCCGCCATACCCGCCGGCCCTGAGCCGACCACGGCGACACTTCGCCCAGTGCGAACCTCGGGCTTTACTGGCTTGACCCAGCCTTCGTCGATCCCCTTACGGATGATCTCGAATTCAATTTGCTTGTTCGTCACGCCCTCGCCGTTCATCCCGAGCACGCATGCGCTTTCGCAGGGCGCGGGACAGACGAGACCGGTGAACTCTGGAAAGTTGTTCGTCGAGTGCAGACGCTGGAGTGCGTCTTCCCACTTGTCGCGGAAGACGAGATCATTCCAGTCCGGACACAGGTTGCCCAACGGGCAGCCCACGTCGCTGGTGCAGAACGGGATCCCGCAATCCATGCAGCGGGAAGCCTGCTCTTGCAACTCGGGCACCGTCAGCCCCGACTGCGCGAGTTTGTAGTCACCGACGCGCTCTTCGCGGTCGCGATAGGGAACGTTCTTACGCTCCGATTCCAAAAAACCTGTGGGCTTAGCCATTGCTGTCTTCCGCCGTTGCGAGCTCTGCCAGAGCTCGCTTGTAATCCTGAGGCACCAACTTCACGAACAGCGGTGCGTACTTGTCCCACTTGCGAAGGATCTCGTCCGCTTTTGTGCTGCGCGTGTATTGGAAGTGCTTGCGCAGCATGCGCTGCAAGTAATCGACGTCGGCCGCATCAAGCGGATCGAAGTCGACTGCCTGGTTGTTAACCTTGGAGGTGAAATCTCGCGATTCATCGAGCACGTAGGCAATACCGCCACTCATGCCCGCTGCGAAGTTTGCCCCCGTTGCGCCGATGATGACCGCCTTGCCGCCGGTCATGTACTCACAGCCGTGGTCGCCCACGCCTTCAACAACCGTCTCTGCGCCACTGTTACGAACACAGAAGCGCTCGCCGACGACACCTTGAAAGTATGCCTCGCCGCCAGTTGCTCCATAAAGGAGCACGTTGCCGGCGATGATGTTCTCACCGGGGAGGTAGGTTGCCTCTTCGGGCACGCGAACAATGATCTTGCCGCCCGACAGGCCCTTGCCGACATAGTCGTTGGCATCGCCAGAGACGTTGATCGTGATACCGCTTGGCAGCCATGCCCCAAGGCTCTGCCCTGCCGAACCCTTAAAGTTCAACTGGATCGTGTCTTCGGGAAGGCCCTCGGCGCCATACTTTCGAGTAACGTCTGAACCGAGAATCGTGCCGACCGTGCGGTTGATGTTCTCGATCGGGAGGTTCACCTCGACGGGCTCGCCTCGCTCGAGAGCCGGTGCGCACAATTCAAGCAACTTATTGTCCAAGGCCAGTTCGAGGCCGTGGTCTTGGCGGCCGGTGTGTCGGATGTCGTGCGGAACATCGGGTCGCACGAGCAAGTCAGTTAGGTCGATCCCCTTGGCCTTCCAGTGACTGATGTCGCCGACCATCTTGATGCGATCGACCTGCCCAACCATTTCGTCAACCGTGCGGAAGCCGAGTTTCGCCATGATCTGTCGCGCGTCTTCGGCGACATAGATCAAATAGCGCTCGACATGCTCCGGTTTCCCTTGGAAGCGCTTGCGAAGCTCCTTGTCCTGGGTCGCGATACCGACGGGGCAAGTATTGAGATGGCATACGCGCATCATGATGCAGCCCATCGCCACCAGCGGTGCCGTTGCAAAGCCGTAGGCGTCTGCTCCTAGCAATGCCCCGAGCACAACGTCGCGTCCCGTCTTGAAGCCACCGTCAACTTCGACGCGAATGCGACCGCGTAGGTCGTTCTTCACGAGAGTCTGCTGGGTTTCGGCTAGACCAATCTCCCACGGCACACCTGCGTACTTGATCGAGGTCTGCGGTGAAGCGCCCGTGCCGCCGTCGTGGCCGGAAATCAAAACGTGGTCCGACTTCCCCTTGGCAACACCCGCGGCAATCGTCCCAACGCCCGACTCGGACACCAACTTGACGCTCACATCGCCGAAGCGATTTGCATTCTTCAAGTCGTGAATCAACTGCGCGAGGTCTTCGATCGAGTAGATGTCGTGATGCGGCGGCGGCGAGATCAGATCAACACCAGGTGTCGAGTGGCGCGTCGCAGCAATGGTGCGATCCACCTTGTGACCCGGCAGCTGACCACCCTCACCGGGCTTCGCGCCCTGGGAGATCTTGATCTGCATTTCATCCGCGTTGACGAGGTAGTTACTCGTCACACCGAAACGCCCCGAGGCCACCTGTTTGATCGAGCTTCGTCGCAGGTCACCGTTTGCGTCTGGCGTAAAGCGCGACGGATCTTCACCGCCCTCGCCCGTATTGCTCTTGCCGCCGAGGCGGTTCATCGCAATCGCGAGAGTTTCGTGTGCTTCGGCCGAAATTGAACCGTAGGACATCGCTCCCGTGCGAAAGCGCTTGACGATATCTGCAGCGGGCTCGACCTCTTCGATCGGAATCGGCTCATCAGCAAAGTTAAAGTCGAGCAAGCCGCGCAATGTCGAGAGCGCCTGCACACTCGAATCTGCAGCGTCGCGGAAAGCTTCGTAGCTCTCCCACTTGTCTTCGCGAACCGCCTGCTGAAGTTTCGCCACAGACTCGGGGTTAAACGTGTGTCGCTCTCCCCGTGATCGCCACTGATACAAGCCACCCGCGTCGAGTTCCGGGTACTCAAAGTCCGTACCGGGGAACGCCTTCGCGTGTCGCATGCCTGCTTCTTTTGCAACGATATCGATGCCGATACCCGAGATCCGCGAATGCGTGCCGCTAAACGCCAGATCGATCACCTCTTTGTCCAGGCCAACTGCTTCGTAGATCTGCGCACCCTGATAACTCGCCAGCGTCGAGATGCCCATCTTCGCGAAGATCTTGAGCAAGCCCTTGTCGACAGCATAGATGTAGTTTTCGACGGCCTTTTCTTGCGTGATCCCGTCGGAAATAAACGCGCCATCTTCGACGATGTCGCTCACGGTCTCGAATGCGAGGTACGGGTTCACGGCGTTGGCGCCGTAACCGATCAACAATGCGAAGTTGCCAACCTCTCGGGCTTCACCTGTTTCGAGAATGATGCCGCAGCGCGTGCGCTTGCCTTCACGGATCAAGTGATGATGCACCGCACCCATCGCGAGAAGCGAGGGAATCGGAGCAAGGTCAGGGCTCACACCCCGGTCACTTAAGACGACGATGTTTGCACCAGCGTCAATTGACGCCTCTACCTCGGCGCACACCTTCGCAACCGCAGCCCGCAAGCCGTCACCCGCGTCCGTCACCTTGAAAAGCATCGGCACCGTCGAGACCGAGAAGCCTTCGGCGTCGATCGCGCGGATCCGCGCCAACTGCTCGTCTGTGATCACCGGATGTTCGAGGCGAAGCTTTCGAGCGTGCGCCTCGTTTTCGACCAGTAGATTGTACGAGTTGCCGAGCAACGTTGTCAGGCTCATGACCGGGCGCTCGAGAATCGAGTCGATCGCCGGGTTCGTCACCTGAGCAAACAATTGCTTGAAATAATGGAAGAGCGGGCGCGGGTGGTCGGACAGCGCAGCGAGTGCGGAGTCGTCTCCCATTGAGCCCGTGGCCTCTTGGCCCGTGTCGACCATCGCCGAGATCAAGAAGCGAACCTCTTCGAGCGTGTAACCGAACGCCTGCTGCAAGCGCAGTCGCGCCTCGGGATTCGCTACCACTTCGGCTTGGGCAGCCGGAAGGTCTTTCATCGTGACGCGTTGGCTGTCGACCCACGTTTTGTACGGGTGCTTCCGGATGTAGCTGTCTTTCAGCTCTTCGTCTTCGATGATGCGACCTTCTTCGAGGTCAATATAGAAGGTACGGCCTGGCTCGAGCCGTCCCTTGCGCTCAATGTCTTCGGGTGCGATCGGAAGCGTGCCCACCTCGGAACCCATCACCACGGTACCGTCCTTGGTAAG
>JBLHOB010000319.1:0-4561 GCA_047619425.1 Myxococcota bacterium | reverse complement strand
TAGTTTGGATAGGACCAGTGGCGAACAGCGAGCACATCGCCCAGACCGTCGGGGCGCTTGGCGCCCATCATCACGGGAAGCAACGACACGCACAGGCCGAGCAAGAGCAGTCGCGACCATCGCGATCGTGGACACATCACGACTTTTTGCCGCCCGAAAGTTCGCTTTGCAATTTCGTCAGCAGCAGCAGCGCATCCATCGGAGTCGTCGCATTCGCGTCAAGAGCGCGCAGCGCTTCAAGGGCGGCGTCTTCTTCCGGCGGGCGCGGTGCAGGGGCCCCCAACGCAAAGGAAAGTTGACCTTGGGGCGCCTCAACCGCAGCACCCGCTTCTTTTGCAAGTCGTGGCAGCCCTTCGGGATCGAGTTCGCCGCCTTCGAGGTTCTTCAAAATTTGGCGCGCTCGCGTGATCACTGGCTCCGGGAGCCCCGCGAGCTGTGCGACCGCAATACCGTATGAGCGACTTGCCCCACCTGTAACCAGACGACGCAAGAAGACGACTTCATCCTTCCACTCGCGCGCTTCAAAGTGGCCGTTGCGAACCCGCGATCGAGTGCGCGCCAAGTCGCTGAGCTCGTGATAGTGCGTGGCAAACAAGGTGCGAGCACCCAGCCCGGGTGTGTCGTGAAGGTGCTCGAGCACAGCCCAAGCAATCGACAAGCCATCAAAGGTGCTGGTGCCTCGGCCAATTTCATCGAGGATCAGCAAGCTGCTTCGCGTTGCGCCGCGCAAGATTTCCGCGGTCTCGCGCATCTCGACCATGAAGGTCGACTCGCCACGAGCCAGTCGGTCCGACGCGCCCACGCGTGTAAAGATACGATCGACCACGCCAATGCGGGCACTCTCTGCCGGCACAAAGCTTCCCATCTGTGCCATCAACACAACAAGCGCCACCTGGCGCAAGTACGTGCTCTTACCGGACATGTTCGGGCCGGTGAGCAACAAGATCTGTGCATCCGCCGGATCGAGATCCGTGTCGTTCGGCACGAAGCCATCGCCATGGGTCGACTCGAGGACGGCCTCCACCACAGGATGACGGCCCGCGCGCACTTCAATCGTCTCGCCGTCGTTCACGTCCGGCATAACCCACGCATTGCGTCGGGCCACTTCAGCCAATGACGCCAGGGCGTCTGCGACAGCTACTGCCTGAGCAGCAACGCGGATCGCCTCGGCTTGCGCGACCACTTCAAGGCGTACACTTTCAAGAATCTCGCGCTCAAGCGCAGCGGCGCGTTCGCTTGCGCCCATGACTTTGCCCTGTACTTCGGACAGCGCTTCGGTGGTGAAGCGTTCGACGTTCGCCAACGTCTGCTTTCGCGTGTAATCGTCGGGAATTTTGCTCAGCTGTGACTTCGGCACTTCGAGGGAGTAGCCGTGCACCGGATGAAACTTGACCTTCAACGTCGAGATCCCGCTGCGCGTCCGCTCGCTGGCCTCGAGTCCCGAGATCCATTCGCGTCCCTTTTCTGCACTTTCACGCAAGACGTCGAGGTCCGAGCGGTAGTTGTCGCGAATGTATCCCGTCTCTCCGGCGCCGCGGGAGCCCCGAGCTACAACTGGCGGGTCGTCGATTAATGCGTCCCACATGAGCTTCGTCAGCGCGTCAAGCGGCTTCGGCAGCTCGAGGGCCTGTGGCAATGCAACATCGCCCAACAGGTCATCGTCTTTCACCTGTACGCCGAGACTCGCGCATACGTCGGGCAGGGCGTGAAGTGATCCGCGAAGAACACCCAAATCTCGAGGCGTCGCCGTTGGCCTAACCGCCTTCGTGAGAAGCCTCTCTAGATCGCGTACCGGGCGAAGGGCTTCGCGAAGCTTTGCTCGCGGCCGGTCGCGCTCGACGAGGTAAGCGACCCCTTCCTGGCGACTGCGAATGTCTTCGGGTTGCAGCAGCGGGTAGCGAAGCCAATGCGCGAGTCGACGCGCACCGAGTGGCGTCATGCTCTCATCCAGCAGGTCGATCAACGTCCCCTGGCGACTTCGATCTTCGTGACTTTCAAAGAGTTCGAGATGGGTGCGCGTCGATTCGTCGAGCACCATGGTGTCGCCGAGGCGATAACTCTGCAGCCTGGGGATATGAGTCAGTGCCGAAGGTTGATTAAGGCCGAGGTAGTTGATCAGCGATGCGGCCGCGCGATCTTCGGGCCCTTGCCCGTTTGGATCAAAACCAACGGGTTGAACTTTAGGGCTCGCAGGATCAAAGCTCGCAGCCGCGACTCGCGTCAGTACGGTTGCCGGCAGCATCAATCGCATCAAAGGTGCGAGGTGCTCTTCCGTCTCTTTGTCGCAGATCAATTCCCGCGGTGCGACTCGGCGCAGTTCGTCCAGCAACAATTCGGGCACCACCTCCGCGCCCCGATTGTCGACTTGCGTCGCGCGGAAGTCACCGGTCGAGGCGTCGAGGATGGCGAGGCCCGCGGGCTCACCCTGCCCGCCGAGCACCACGGACAGCACAGCGACTTCGCTTGCCCCATCGAGCCCCGACGGATCCCCTACAAGCCCGGGTGTGACAACCTCGACCACACCCCGCTTGACGAGACGTTTGCCGCCGGCCTCCTTCGGGTCTTCAATTTGCTCACAGATCGCAACACGGTGTCCGAGTTCGGCCAGTCGCTTGATGTAGCCCTCGGCGCTGTGCACCGGAAAACCGCACATCGGCACAGGGTCATCACTCCCCTTGTCACGACTCGTCAACGTGATGTCGAGAATTGGCGCAACCAGTACGGCGTCCTCGAGAAACAGCTCGTAGAAGTCGCCCATGCGATAACACAGAACCGCGTCGGGATAGTCGGCCTTGATCGCAAGGAATTGACGCATCATCGGTGTGTCGCGCGCAGAGGACGCCTTCATTCCCCATTCTCCCCGGCCGCTGCGTCGCCATTCTTTTCGAGCAGCGCGAGCAAGCTTGTATATTCGCTCACGATGTCATCTTCGCGGCCCTGTGCCAAAAGGCTCCGTCCGAGTACCGTGCGAGCAAGCACGTCTTCGGGGTTGCGGTCGAGCACGCGTTTCAGCTCATTTTGTGCCAACGCTGCATCACCTCGCGAGGTCAGATAACGTGCGAGCGCAATCGTGGCGCCGGCGTCATTCGTGTCCGCCTCCACCAGAGCGCGCAAAAATGCCTCGTAGTCCCGCGCCTTGCCGGTTGCGGCGTAAGCCGCCTCGACCCGGGAATAGACCTCGACGGCTACGGTGCGATCGAGAGACGGAACCTTGCGCCAGGCGGCGAGCGCCGCCTTATCGCGTCCGCGCTCGACTTCGATCTCGCCGAGCAACACATAGGCTGCAGCGCACTTCGAGTCGCGGCGCAGCGCCAGCTTTACCGCCTTGCGCGCGGCACCGACCCGACCCTGCTCACGGTCAAGTTCGCCCGCCTTTACCCAAAGTGCTGCCTCGCCGCTTTTGCCACGGCCTTCGCCCTTGGCGAGCTTGCGCTCAAGGACTGCTGCGCGACGAAACTCACCAAGGCCCGAAAGCGACTCGACCAAGCCTCGTAGTACCAAGGCATTGCGCGGCTCGTGAGCTGTCGCCTCTTCGAAACTCGCCACGGCTCGACGCAGGAAGCCTCCCTCTTGGAAGTCCTTGCCCAACTCGAACAACACCGAAAAACGCTCTTCGCTATTCAGGTCGTTGCGAAGCAGTAAATTTTGATGCAATCGGATCGAACGACCGACTTCGCCTTTCGAACGGTAAAACCGGCACAAAGCCAAGTACGCATTTACGGCATCGGAGTCGATGCGGACGGCGTCGGTCAACGCGCGCTCTGTCGTCGCGTCGTCTCCGGCCAAATTCGCAAACAAGGCCTCCTGCAGCCGAGCGTCAAACTCGCTGGCTGCGGGTACGCGCGACTGGACTCGCCACTTACGTAGAAATTTCGGGAGCACCGGAAGCCTCAAGGCTCAGCTCCCTTTGATTGAATATGGAAGTGATGAAGATGGCGCAGTTGGTGTCGGTGATCCCGACTGCGAAGCCCCTGCCCTCTTGGCGGGAGCGATGTCCGGGGAATCTTGCAACTCACTCAGGTCGCCGGACGCGAGAGGCAGGTTTCGCAGGTGATGCACCTCAGCTTCGAGATCGGCGATCGCCTTGCGATAGCGCCTGCCCACCAAACCCGCTCGAATCAGCAAGAGCGATGCGAACAGAAAGGTAAGCGTGGCTCCGCCGAAGAAGCTGGCCATCAACACAAGCCACAACTCGACGGCTTCAATTTGGATCGCCAACAGGTCAATGTTGACGAGGGTCTGGTTGGAGTCCGGAAACAACCGGACAACAACCAAAAGCATAATAATGATGGCCGCAATCAAGATACGGCGCAGCATGAGCGTCAATCGATCGAACCTCGGCCCACCAAAGCCAGGGCTCGGGGTGGGACCTGCACAATCAGAGGGAGAGCAACCGTCACTAGACGGAAGCCGACTCCTCCGAGTCGCTGTCATCGGCCGCCGAAAGATCACCGGTGGAGCGATCCACCATCTCTTTCAGCTCTTTGCCGACCTTGAAAAATGGCGTTCGCTTGGCACTAATGTGCACGGGTTCGCCCGTCTTCGGGTTTCGCCCCTCACG
>JBLHOB010000318.1:0-4567 GCA_047619425.1 Myxococcota bacterium | reverse complement strand
CGGCCTGCAGTGGCAGCGAGTCCGCGAGGTCTGATGCGTGCTTGAGCGCGACGAGGCCCTCAACGGCGCGCCCACGCGCCACAATGGCTCCGGTGCGAACGCCGGGAAAGAGCGACTTCGAAAACGAACGCAGCTGCACGACCATGCCGGCCGTGTCGAGGGCGAACAGCGACGGTACACGTCGCCCCCGCAAACGCAGGTCCATCTCAAATGCGTCTTCGATAATCGGTTTGCCGTGACGCTCTGCAATGGCCAGCAGTGCTCGGCGATGAGCGACGTTCGTGGTCAAGCCCATTGGGTTATGGAAAGTGGGGATCGTATAGAAAGCTTTTACGTCGCTGCGAGCGAGCAGCCGATCGAGCGCTTCGAGATCGGCGCCGTCGTCCTTCATCGGCACGGCTGCGCTGCGGATGCCGAAACTCACCAAGGTACCCAGCACGTTGTGGTAAGTCGGAGACTCGACGGCGATGCTTTCGCCCTGCCCTGCGAACAATCGCGCCGCAAGCGAGATGCCCTGACTGGCGCCGTGACACAGCACAACGTTACTGGACTCGACCACCCCATCGGCCGAGGACAACCGCGTCGCAATGGTTTCGCGCAGACCAATATGTCCTTGGGTGTCGCCGTACAAAAACAGCTCGGCACCGCCGCGGTCCATCACCTTGCCTAGACAACGACGGAACTCTGCAATCGGGTAGTGGGTGGGGTCGGGAACCAACGAGTTCATTCGCACGGCGTTCGGTGCGACGGGATAACGCGGGCGACTCGCGTCGAAGTGAAGCAGTTGTTCGACCTGAGGCCCCAACGCCATTGCGACTTTTTCGCTCTCAATACGTGCGCCCTGCGCTTCGCGCACAAAGGTGCCGCGGCCGACAGTCGAGACCACCAGCCCGTCGGTGGCGAGAGTTTCGTAGGCGAGGGATATCGTGTCGCGATTAACGCCGAGCACCTGAGCAAGGGAGCGGATCGTCGGCAGGCGGGTGCCCGCGCCGATTTCACGGGTCTGGATTTGCTGCTTCAATGCGCCGGCGATCTGCTGATAGACCGGCAGGTCGGAGTCGCTGGCGATGTTGATCTCAGGCAATCGCATCGCGGCAACATACGACCGGGTCAATAGCGGGTCAATGTCCTGACAATATTAAAAACTTACTTTATAAGTCCGTTTAACGGGCTCTAAAGACCTTCGCCAACCCAGACAATGCCCTACGCCAGCCGGTCACTTCGCCTTGCTGGCCCTGGCCCGCGCTCGCAGCCGGAGGTGTCTCCGGGCGTGGCTTCTCGCTGTTTGTCGCTTGGGGCTGGGCATCGCGATTGAATTCGCTCATCGCCGCGTCAATTCCCGGGCCGAGGATGGCCTCGAGCGCGCGCACGGCCTCGTTGGTTCGAGCGGCGAGATGCGTGTGGTCCTCACCCGCAAAGGGCTCCAGCACAAAGTCACGCACCGCTACGCCAGCCGGAGGGCGCCCGACTCCAAAGCGCAGTCGCGTAAAATCGCGGTGCCCAAGCGTCTCGATGATGTTCGCCATGCCGCGATGCCCGCCGGCACCGCCTGATTTGCGCAGACGAATTCGACCCAAGGGCAAGTCGAGGTCGTCGTAGACAACCACAAGGTCCCGGCTGACGTCCACAGCGGGAAGGCCCGCCAACGCCTGCGAAACGGCCTCTCCCGAACGATTGACGTAAGTTTCGGGCTTGATCAGCGCAACATCGCAGCCCACTGCCGTACCCTCGGCATAGACTCCCGCATAGCGCACCGAGTCGAAAGCGAGCCCGTGGCGCTCCGCAAAAGCTTCCAATACATGGAAGCCCACGTTGTGCCGCGTGCCCTCGTAGTCAGAGCCCGGGTTTCCAATACCGACAAGCAGCTTCATAATCGACCCGAAGCGCAGCTCGAAAGCCCGCCTCCGAGTCGATCATGGTGCCCGCTAGCCTGACGGCTAGCTGTCCTTGTCAGCTTCGCCGTCTTCGGACTTCGCTGCGTCTGCACCTTCGCCCTCGGCTGCAGTTTCCGCGGTAACCTCAACAACCTCTTCGGCCTTCTTCGCAACGATGTGCACAACCGGAAGTGCCGTATCGAGCGTCGACTCGACACCGTCGGGAAAGGTGAGGTCGCTTACGTGAAGGCTTTCACCGATATCGAGATCCGCGATGTCGATGTCCAGGCTGTCCGGAATTGCGGTTGGCAAGCAGGCCAGGTCGATCTCGCGCATGGTGTGCTCGAGAATACCGCCGAGCTTCACGCCCACCGGAGAACCAATGAGCCTGATCGGCACCGATACATGGATCTTCTCGGACGTGTCAATCTCGAAGAAGTCGACATGCACCAAGGTGCGCGCAACCGGGTGTCGCTGGATGTCCTTCACGAGAACGACGCGACCCTTTACTTCGCTGGCACCGTCGAGATCAATCAAGGTATTCATGCCGGCGTGGCTGCTTCGCAGAAGCACGTCGAGCTCTTTTGAATTGACCGTCAGCGAAACGGGCGCTTTGCCGTGTCCGTACAATACAGCCGGAGCCCGGCCGACAGCGCGCAAACGCCGCGCGGCACCCTTGCCCGTCTCGGTTCGAATTTCGACTGATAGTGATTCATCACCCACGTTGTTCTCCTAACTCTTTTCTGTAGCTACGTACTTACGATGTCGTAGCTATGTAGTCGCTGTTGTAGTCGTTTTAGCGGCAGGCCTCGTCCTATCGGCCATGCCACGAAATCATTTACTTACTTACTTGCTTGCTTACTCTCGCGAGCTTCGCGCTCTCCCGATGCGTCCAGATCAGTCGAACAGCGAGCTCACACTCTCTTCGTTGTTAATGCGTCGAATCGCCTCGCCCATGTGGGATGCGACAGAAACGACGTGAATCTTCCCACAGTCCCGAGCATCAGGGCGCAGCGGGATTGAGTCGGTCACGATCAATTCGGTAAGTGGAGACTCGACCAATCGTTTGATGGCCGGGCCCGACAGGACCGGATGTGAAATGGCTGCGTAGACCGAGTCAGCGCCGGCGTCGATCAAGCTGCGCGCCGCTTCGGTGAGCGTGCCGGCGGTGTCGATCATGTCGTCGACGATTACGCATGTGGCTCCGCGCACGTCGCCAATGATGTGCATGACTTCGGACACGTTTGCACGTTCGCGGCGCTTATCGATGATGGCGAGGCTGGCGTCGAGACGCTTGGCGTAGGCGCGAGCGCGCTCTACACCGCCTGCATCGGGGGAAATAATCGTCACCTCGCCCTTCACGCGCTGCTTCACGGCGCTGAGCAGCACACCGGTCGCGTAGAGGTTGTCGACGGGAATATTGAAGAAGCCCTGGATCTGACCGGCGTGGAGGTCGAGACAAAGGACACGATCGGCACCGGCAGTGGTCAACAGGTCGGCGACCAGCTTGGCGGTGATCGGAACCCGGGGCTTTACCTTGCGATCCTGGCGGGCGTAACCGTAGTACGGGACCACGGCCGTCACGCGCTTGGCCGAAGAACGCTTCAGTGCGTCGAGCATGATGAGCAGTTCCATCACATGGACGTTGGCCGGGGCCGACAAGGATTGAAGAACGAAGCAATCCATGCCGCGGACGTTTTCGGTGATCTCGACGTTGCACTCGCCGTCACTGAACGTCCCAACTTCGGCCGAGCCGAGGCTCATACCTAAGTAGTCGGCTATGTCTCGCGACAGGGCAAGATTCGAATTTCCGCTGAATAGTTTCATTGAATCGTTTCTCATCTCGTCTTCGCGTAAGACCGTTGCGGCAAAGGTACTGGGTAGGAATTGGTTGGGGCGGCAGGACTCGAACCTGCAGATGGCGGCTCCAAAGGCCGCTGCCTTACCATTTGGCGACGCCCCAAGAACGAACTCGCATGCGAGTTCGAATGAATCGTGTCCCGCCGTTTGCCGTCAGTGCTGGTCCTGCGCTCCCCCTTGCGTCTGCGTGACACATGCCCAGATGGGCGCTTGAAATTCTGCTTGCCGAAGCCCGCGCCGCGCTGAGTCTTCGTCTACGAAAATGCCGTACACCGTGGCACCACTTCCGCTCATCCCAGTCCAACGTGCTCCAACTTCGCCAAGCCGTTGCTGGAGGTTCGCAACGCCTGGACACAAGTTAATCGCCGCTGTTTCGAGATCGTTCTCTAGTAGCCCGGAATCAAAAGCCTTTGCCACCGTACCCGGTGCCATCTCAGGCAACGGATCGAGTGGCTCATTGTTTGTAATTCCATCGTCAAGATTATCGCCACCGCGTATTCGAGCACCCGAATCTGAACTAAAAAATTCGGCCGCCAGCTCGCTGAGCGCACGCATCGTAGAGCTTGTAGAGGGGAGCGTCAACGCGCGGGGCTCCCGATCGAAATTCGCGAAAACCTCGGCGGTTGCCAGGGACACACCAGGATTGGCGAGCACGACCCAAACCGGCGGAAAGTCGGGCTGGCCCACCACCTGCTCACCCACTCCGCCGACCCAACTCGGGCCTCGGGCCAGAAAAAACGGAACATCCGCTCCGAGCTTCGCGGCGAGCTCGATGAGCGCCGGTTTTGAGAACGCATCCGGGTAGCGTTCGGCGAGAAATCGCAAAATGGCAC
>JBLHOB010000317.1:0-4577 GCA_047619425.1 Myxococcota bacterium | reverse complement strand
ACGCCATGCAACCCGTCGCCCACCCCTTCGAGGTTGTTGTCACTACGAACTCGGGTTACCCCCTCGACCAGAATCTCTATCAGTCGGTCAAAGGCATGCGCGCCGCGCAAAGTGTCACGGCCAAAGGCGGCAGCATCATCTGCGCGGCGGAGTGTCGCGAGGGACTCCCAGACCACGGCTCGTTTTCCGAATTGCTGCGCTCAAAGAGTTCGCCCGAGGCGCTGCTCGCGATGATCAACGAACCCGACTTCGGCGTACCGGACCAATGGCAGGTACAAGTGCAGGCACTGGTGCAAACCCATGCGAGCGTCTACCTCAAGAGTGCCGGCCTCTCGGCCACACAACTCGCAGACTCACACCTGCTCGCGGCAGACGATGTCAGCGAGACCATCGAACGCAGGCTAAGCGAGGCTGGTGAGGGCGCGCGGTTATGCGTCTTGCCTCAGGGCCCGCAAACCATTCCCTACCTCAGCGCAAACTAGCGCTCAGAGCGTTCGATGAACTCGATATCACCGTACCAGGCCCGGACGCGTTCGTGGGTGTTGTCGGTGTCCGTCATCACCGCAACCGCGACGAGCGCAGGTGGCTCGGTTCCGAATAACTCGCGGTAGTCCTCGAAAACGTCGCGTTCTTCAACTTGCCAACGGCCCGCATTGGCATCGCCACTCTCGAGCGCGATCAGCTTGATGAAGTCCCCCGCATACGCGCTGCCGAACACTGCCCCTTTGGGCACGGTGCTCGCCCAGAAGTAGTTGATCGCACGCCCCGGCACGTCACCGAAGATGCTGCGCGCGAGCGACAATTTCGCACGCTCCCAATAAGAGAGATCTTCCATCGGCGGGTCAAAGATCAAGTACACCCGAGCGGGGTAGTCGTCGGTCTGTTTCTTGCGCGCGTCGCCTTTTGCGAGCACCGACTCGACCTTCCACGCCACGCGCATGATCGGGTTCGTCTTGAGATCGATCGCCACTTTGTGGATCAACCCACTGCCTGCGTTGTCGCTCGTCGCCTGCATGACCCACGGGCCATCTTCGGTTTCGCGAATCAGTTGGTAGTCCGTGTGGCGTGGCACCTTGGGAAAGGTCAGCGGCTGCCAACCTTCGGGCAGGCTGCCACCACTTTGCGAAAAAGCGGAGACTTGGCCCACGAGCACGTCGACCGAATCGTCCGAGGCTCCCGCCGAACTCGCGAGTACCATCGTGGCAGCGAGTCCGCTTGCGAACAACAACCGACCGGCAGCACAGCTGCCTTGCCCCGAAACCATCACATCACCTCTTGCTGAGATTGAGACACCGCCGCACGGGTTGCAGACGCAAACCAGAATGTCGCTATCCTCGCCCGTACCCAAACCGGCGCCGGTCACCCCAGCCTACAAAGAAGGAGAGCGACAAACACCCATGCCGAAGCTGCTTGTTTTCCAGCATGTCGCCCACGAGCTCCTGGGCACCCTTGACCCCTTGCTGCGAAGCCATGGCTTCCGCAACCGCTACGTCAATTTTGGACGTGAGCCCCACGCGACGCCCAGCCTCGACGGCTATCACGGTGTCGTAGTACTCGGCGGCCCGATGAACGTCGATCAGACCGCCGACCACCCTCACCTCGCCACCGAAGTCCGCGTCTTGGCCGAAGCCGTCGAGCGTGAAATGCCGGTCCTTGGAATCTGCCTCGGCGCACAACTTCTCGCAAAGGCACTGGGCGCTGACGTGCGCTCAAACGGGACAAAAGAAATCGGTTGGTACGACGTCAGCCCAACCGAAGCAGGGACCAGCGACCCCCTCTTCCGTCATTTTGAAGCCAGCGAGCAAATTTTCCAGTGGCACGGCGACACGTTCGATATACCGCCCGGAGCCGTGGCACTCGCATCCTCACCCGATTGTGTGAACCAGGCCTTTCGCTACGGCGACGCGGCTTACGGCTTGCAGTTCCATCTCGAGGTCGACGGTCCAATGATCGAGCGTTGGCTCAACGTCCCTGCCCACCTCGCCGAGATGGCGACCGAGGGCGAGCGAATTAGCCCCGAACGCATTCGCGCCGACACCCCGGACCATGTGCAGCGGCTACATGAGCTGAGTGATTTGATCTTCTCTCAGTTCATCGAGCTTTTCGGCAGCCTTCGCAAACGCGGCGAAGGGCCGCACAGCTAGGGGGCACTCGCCTGGCTTGTGGAATGCGTTACGGAATGCGGATCGGAACTCGGTGATAGCCGCGCACCGTTGAGGTGTGAACGCGTTCGGTCTCGTCCCACACGACGTCCCATTCGGGAAAGCGTGCAAGGGTTTCTTCGAGTGCGATGCGTCCCTCCATGCGAGCGAGTGACGCGCCGAGACAGAAGTGCGCGCCGTAGCCAAGTGACACATGGCGATCGATGGTTCGCGCCACATCAAAGGCATCCGCGTCCTTGTACTCTCGTTCGTCGCGCCCCGCCGACCCCGTCAGTAGCAAGACTTTGCCGCCCTTTGGGATCGTGACCCCATGCAGCTCGATCTCTTGGGTAGTGCGTCTTCCCTGTACTGGAGAAGGCGCTTCGTAGCGCAAGAGTTCTTCGACCGCGTTGGGAATCAGGCTCGGATCCCCGGCCAGCATTGCGCGTTGCTCGGGATGTTGCGCGAGCAACGTGCCCGCCCAGCCCAAGAAGCGCGCCACCGTCTCGTTGCCCGCACCCGAAAGCAGTCCGATAAAGGCGAGCAGCTCGACGTCTTCGAGGCGGCGTTTTTTGCCGTCGGGCAAGTCGATCTCGGCGCGCATCAACTCGCTGATCATGTCGTCTTGAGGATGGGTTCGACGCGACTCGACGTAGCGCCCGAAGTAGCCCCAGAGATTGCCGGAAACTTCGGCGTGAGCGCGCTCGGCGTCGGTCTCCCCTTCGTCGCGGTGTAGCAGGGCATCGGTCCAGGCCCGGATCTGCTCGCGGTCTTCTTCGGGCACGCCGAGTAGAGCCGAAATCACCATCACAGGCAGCTTGGCGCCGAAGTCTTGCAGGTAGTCGAAACCGCCGCTCCCAACCAACGGGTCGAGATAGCCAGCGGCGACCTCGCGGATGCTTTGCGAAAGCTCGGCCATGCGCCGAGGGGAGAACGCCTTGCTCACGAGTTTGCGCAGCTGCGTGTGCTTCGGCGCGTCGAGGAAGATCATCATTGGCGAGTCGCCGGGCTCGTCCTGCATCAGCTCAAGTACGGTGCCGTAGGCCGAACTGAAGGTTTTCGCATCCATCGACGCCTGCATCACATCTTCAAAGCGCGAGAGTGCGTAGAAGTCAAACTTCTCATTGCGATAGACGGGCGCCTCGTCGCGCATGCGCCGCCACACCGGGTGTGGATCTTCGTCGATCGCGTAGTCGTAAGGGTCGTAATTCAATTCAGTCATGATGACGCTTTGCTTCTCCTCTCTCGAAACGGGCCACGAGCAGCCCTTCCCGTTTTCAATCCGGCTCGGTTGAAAGAAACTCAAGCAAGTTGTTGTCGGGATCTCGAAAATAGACCGACGCCCCCACTACACCGTTTGCTGCAGGCCTGGGCACCGGGCCTTCGATCACTTCGACTCCGTGCTTGGAAAGCAATGCAGCCGCATCGTCAAGGGTGCCTTCCCAACGAAAGCAGATATCGGCGGAGCCCGGCATTGGGGGATCGGCATGAGGAGATGCCGGCGCCGCGGCCGCATGTACGTTGATGCGATTGGCGCCAACCTGCATCACCGCCACGGGGATCTTCCCGCTGCGCCGCAGATCGGCGTAAACCTCTTCGGCTCCCAGGACTCGACTATAGAAGTCGACGGTCTGCGAAATGTCAGCAACTGTGATCGCTACGTGGTCCAGGCCGAGTACTGTCATTGATGGATCTCCTTGCGAGCGAAACCGACCAAGAGACTTGAGCACCCGCGCTCAACTGCTCCCTGCACTCACTCTAACGGCCTTACATCGTGGCCGCCCACGCAAGGGTTCCCCAATTGTGGCGAGAGTCTGTCGGACTGGCGCGAACCCGCCAGCTTTTGCGGTGTCTGGTGTAGTTTCTTCTTCAACACTTGGACTTGCGCCGGGGAAAGCCGGCCATAACCTAATCAAGTCGAACCGCACACAAAATTGTGCTCGACTTACTTGAACAACAACGGGAAATCGACGCACACTCTGCACGATGGCCCAGGAGGAGGGGACGATATGAAGCTTCGAGGAGCACTGATCGCAACTGCCGCATTGGGCTTGCTCGCGGGTGGCGCTACGGCCGCGAGCGCCGAAGAGGCCGAGGGTGGCAAGGTGAAATGCAGCGGGATCAACGGTTGCAGCGGCAAGGGCGAGTGCGGCGCTGCCGACGGCAGCCATGCTTGCGCGGGCAAGAACAGCTGCCACGGCAAGGGTTGGGTCTACGAAGCGACCGACGAATCCTGCACCGAAAAAGGTGGCACGGTCAAAGACTAGTTCCTGGACGAGCGCACTGCGTCTGCACGGACTGCACCAAACTGAGTCGGAGCTGATCGCATCTGCACATCCGAGCGGCCCCCGGCATTCGTGTCGCGGGCCGCTTTGTTCTTGGTACGGTTTGACGTTTGATGGGGCGCAACGGTTGGGCAATGCTCTGGTAGGCCAA
>JBLHOB010000316.1:0-4588 GCA_047619425.1 Myxococcota bacterium | reverse complement strand
AACGACTCCATCGAGCCAGGAGGTCAAAATCATATTGGCGCTGTTACCGGTGCCGTCGACAGCGACGTTCGTCACGCTTCCCATTTCACCGACACCCAAAACATTGCGGTGGACAAAAGTTTCTTTACCCGTCACTGCGTCAAAGCCGCGCAGCGACTGCATGTCCGCAACGACGATCTCTTGGCCCGCACTGGTGTCGCGCACCACTACTCCGCCCGGGTGCGCCATACCGGCAGGTGCGATCATCGTGTGCGAGCCGTCGGAGTTGATACGCGCGACGAATCCGTCGACGAAGCTTGAGACAAAGAGCCGGTCGTTCGCATCAAACGCGATGTTGTCGAGCCCGGGTGTGAGCGTTGCGACAATCGTTCGCTCTTCCGTGGCTTTGTCGATTCGAACGATCGTGCCGGCACCGGTGTCGAGGATATGGAGGTGACCCTTTGAGTCGAACTTGACCGCAGCAGGAACCCGCAGCCCCGTGATTTCGGTTCTCATCTCCAAGGTGTCGACGTCAAAGCTTACGACCGTGCCGTGAAACCAGCGGGGTCCATAAAGCCGACCGTCGGGCCCCCAGTCCATGCCGTTCAAACCACAGCCGGGCCCGAGTTGGTCGGAGAGCAATCGCTCGGGCTTGATGCCGTTGGGGTCGACTTCATAGAGTTTGTCGCCGAAGAAGCACTGCGAAACAAAGAGACGATCATCTGGAGAAAATGTGATCGGGTTGGTTCCGGGTGAAAGCTGTGCGGCAATGACGGGGGAGCCGTCGCTGCGGATGCCCGCTACTTCGCCCGAGAGGATCGACGTCCAGTAGATAGAGCCGTCGCTGTGAAAGGCGATGTCATCGGGGCTGTTGACGCCTTCGGAGATGCGTCGCTTGATTTCTCCAGAGGCGGCGTCGAGTACGATGATCTCCGAGCCGATCACGCTTGCGACGTAGAGCAGGCCATCGGGCCCGAACTGCATGCCGTTTGCGCCGGAGATCGAGGCTCCGCTTGCGAGGACCGTCGTTGTCAAAGAGGATTGCGGCGAGGGCGTTGAACTCGCGCATCCCACCAAAGTGACACAGAGAATGGAGGCTGCGATCGATCGAAACGAATTCATCACGAGATCCTTTTAGGAAGTTACGAGTGGTGGTGGGATTCGCGCCGCCGCCGCGCCTAGCTTGGTGTGAAGCGACAGCGCGAGAAAGTCTGGATCAAAAGGCGCTAAGATCAAGTCCCTATCTACGTAGCTAGACGTGAAGTCTAAGCGAAAACCCCGCCGTCCGGAGGAGCCAATGGCCCAGCACGAACTCAGCACCGAGATGAAGTTTATGCGCGAGAAGATGCAAGCCTTCATTAATGAAGAGGTCATCCCGCAAGAGCGTGCCATTGAAGATGAGACCGATCGCGAGTCGGGAGTAATGGCGAGCCTCAAGGCGGAAGCCAAGGCGCGAGGTTTGTGGGCGCTTGGTCATCCGAAAGATATTGGCGGTGGCGGCTTGCCTTTTATGGACTTCGTCTACCTCAACGAGATCATCGGCCGTTCGCACTACGGACAAATCGCCGTTGGGTCGATCTCGATGCAAGACTCGATCATGCTCAACATGTTCGGCAACGCCGAGCAGAAGAAGCGCTGGCTCGAGCCCCTCGTAGCAGGAGACATTTACCCTTCGGTTGGATTGACCGAACCCGAGGTAGCGGGCAGTGATCCGACGCTGATGAAAACGACCGCGGTCCTCGATGGCGATGAGTGGGTGATCAACGGCCACAAATGGTTTACCAGTGGTGCCAATCGCGCAGCATTTACTTCCTGCTTTGCCATGACCGAGCCCGAAGCCGACGGCCATGCAAAGTTTTCTTCGATCCTCGTGCCGACCGACACCCCCGGATACGAGATCGTACGCGTGGTGCGCACCATGGGGACGACCCTTGGCGGACATTGCGAGGTCAAATACAACGACGTCCGGGTGCCGAAGGAAAACCTGCTGGGTGAGCGCGGCGCCGGTTTCGTGATTGCGCAAAAGAGGCTTGGTCCGGGGCGCATCTTTCACTGCATGCGCTGGCTTGGCCAGGCGCAGCGGGCCTTCGAGTTGATGTGCGAGCGCGCGTCGAGTCGCTGGGCGCACGGTTCCTATCTCGCGGAGAAGGGCGAGATTCAGGCGTTCATCGCCGAGTCGGCCGCCGAGATTCAGGCTGCTCGCTTGATGACTCTCGATGCAGCGCAGGTAATGGATTCTGGCGACGAAGCGCGGATCCAAATCTCGCTCGTGAAATTTTGGGGAGCGCGCATGCTTCACAATGTGGTCGATCGCGCCATTCAGGTTCACGGCGCGTTAGGCGTCACCGAAGACACGCCTCTCGAGCACATGTACCGAGAAGCGCGCTACGCCCGTATCTACGATGGTCCGGACGAGGTGCACCGCATGGTGGTCGCACGACGCATCTTGCGCGACCCGAAGAATCGGGTGCCGTGGGCAAACGGATAGTCGAGGTCGGGCTAGCCCGGAAAGCCAGCTGCGATATCGACTTCCATGGTTTCTTCGATCGCTTGAAGGGCTTTTTCGCGGACGACCGCGCGGGTGCGAACGTATGCTCCGCGCGGAAGTTTGGCCAAGCGACTGGCCTCTGCCAATGCAATATCGAATGCCTTGTCGGCAGGGGCGATGCGGTCGTAGAAGCCAGCATCGAGAGCGCTTGACGGATCATAGATATGGGCCTGCACTGTGCCGCGGAAGAACTCTGTAATGGGCATGCGTGCCCGCGCCATCTCTGCGAGGAAGACCGGCGTCGTCATGCCGATTGCAACTTCGTTGAAGCCGATCTTAAAGTCGCCCTCGGTTCCGATGCGCGTGTCCGCCGCCATCAGGAGTACGGCTCCCATCGCGAGTGCGTGTCCCGTCGAAGCGACGACGACGGGCGCGGGAAACCTTGCTACGCGAAGCGCAAGTTTTGCTCCGGAAAGAACCATTCCCTTTGCGGCCGCCGGGCCGCCTTCGCGCATTACGCTGAGATCAAAGCCCGCGCTAAAGCGGTTGGGCCGCCCGGTAAGCAGCACCGCGAGGCCCGCGTCTTCCGCTTGGTCAAGCGCACTGTTGATCGCCGCAAGCATGTCGGGTGAAAGCGCGTTGGCCTTGCCGTCGTCGAGGCGGATGATGGCGACGTCGTCGGAGACTTCAAACGTGACTGCATCGGACATGGGAATTCCTTTGGGGTGGAGGCACTCGGTTCAGCGTAAAAATTTGTCTTGCGATTGGGGCGGCAGCTGCGTTGGTTCGTTTGAGGCCCTTGGAACTCGGCGCTCTGCGCAATCGTGAACCGAGTAGGGGGTAGATTGGTTGTCGAAGCGGAGTTTACCACGCGTGCGGTCGCGCGATGCGTGCTGCCTCAAAATGCCTGCTCGCCTTCATTTTCTCGACTTGGCTGGGGTACGATGACGCTCACCTCGCTTGCTTCGGCACGGTCGACCTCAATGCACAACCTTTAAGCTGACTGTGAGTCCAAGAAAACTTCGGAGGTTTCGTTTTGGAAATTGGCTTGTGCGTCGCGTCGCATATCGGTGACATCGACTCGGTCGTGCGCGCCGAAGAACTCGGCTTTAGTCACGCGTGGATGGCCGATAGCCAGATGATCTGGTCGGATTGTTACGCCACGCTTGCGTTGGCGGCGAGCAAGACGACGTCGATCAAGCTCGGCACAGGCGTCGCGATTGCGGGCACGCGGCCCGCCCCGGTTAATGCGGCGGGCATCGGGACCATCAACGCCATCGCTCCAGGGCGAACCTTCATGGGCGTGGGTGCAGGAAATACCGCAATGCGAATCATGGGTGAGCCGCCTCAACGTATCGCGGCGTTTGATCGCTATCTCGAAACCCTTGCGCCGTTGCTGCGGGGCGAAGAAGCGATTAACGCGAGCCACAAAGATAAACGCCCGATCAAGCACATCATGCAAGAGCAGGGGTTCGTGAACTTCAAAGACTCGATCCCCCTCTATGTGTCGGGGTTTGGGCCGCGCTCGCTTGGCCTGGCGGGGCGTCACGGCGATGGTGCAGTGCTCGCCATGCCACCACACCCGAATGTGATGAAGCATTGGTGGACGTGCATCGAGGCGGGAGCCAGTGAAATCGGACGTGAGATTGATCGAGAGTCTTTCTACACGACGGCACTGACCACGATATCGGTACTCGACGAAGACGAGACGTCCGACTCGCAGCGAATCCGAAACGAGTGCGGAGCCTTTGCGATGGCAACGGTGCACTTTGCGTACGATCAATGGAGACAGCTTGGCCAGTCACCGCCCGCCTTTCTCTCTGGCATGTGGGACGACTACTGCGCGATTTTGGCCGATGTGCCCGACGACCGGCTGCACCAACGCATCCACGCGGGACACAACTGCTGGGTGCTTCCGGAAGAAGAACAGTTTGTCACTCAGGAATTGATCGACCTCACCTGCCTTGTTGGTACACCGGAACAAATCGTTGCCCGCCTTGAAGCGCTCGACGCTGTGGGGCTTGATCAGGTGATGATCCTTCCGGCCTTTGAGCCCCGACGCGAAGTGGTTGAGCGCGTGGGGCGCGACGTAATCCCGCTGCTTTAGCTGCTTCAATAGAG
>JBLHOB010000315.1:0-4604 GCA_047619425.1 Myxococcota bacterium | reverse complement strand
TACTCTTTATCGACGAGCGCAACGACGGCGCGAGCCAACTCGCTGCGGCATGTGCGCGCAAGACGTTTCCAAACAGCGGTGAATACTCGAGCGCAGGGTGGCAACCCGGCTCGACGATCGATGCCGCCTATTCTCGCATCGCCGACGAGCAGAGTTTTGATCTAGGGGATACCGAGCCCACCGCATTGCCCGGCAATCTCGCGCAGCTCTCGCGCTACCACGTCATTGTGAGCCTCGATGCCGACGGCCGAAGTAAGCTCGTCGAACTCCCTTTCCAGACGACGTTTTTGCAGTGGGAACCGCTTGACGCAACCACCGACGAAGGCCGCCGCGAGCTCGCACACCGAATTCGCGAACTGATGGAAGTGTTGCGAGGGGAAAGCGCAGACTAATGGCTTCTGGCGAAAACGTGGACAAGGGCGATATCGATCGCCTTACCCTCGATTGGTATATCGACAAAGCTGTCGCGGTGATTGTCTTTATTGGCGGCATCTCGGCGATCCTGTTCATCGTTGGCATTTTCGTGTTCATCATGCGCGAAGCAGTGGGCTATGTCTTTGCGTCGTTCGATTTCATGGAGTTCTTCGGGTCACCCCGCTGGCGCCCGACGTCCGATCACAACCCCACTTACGGCACGCTTGCACTCGTGGCCGGTACCGCGAGTGTCACGGGCTTGGCGATGATCGTCTCGGTGCCCTTCTCCCTCGGTGCGGCGATCTATATTGGCGAGTTCGCGACCGGGCGCACCCGCGAAACGCTCAAGGTTTTGGTCGAGTTACTCGCAGCGATCCCCTCGGTGGTGTGGGGCTTCATTGGTCTGACACTCATCAACCCACTCATTATCAAAATGTTTGACGTACCCGTCGGACTCAATGTTTTGAATGCGGGATTGATACTCGGACTGATGGCCGCGCCGATCATGACCACGATTGCCGAGGACGCCCTCAAGGCCGTACCGGACACCTACCGCGAAGCCGCCGAGGCACTTGGCGCGACTCGCTGGCAAGTGATCTTCAAGTGCGTGATTCCGGCTGCGAAAAATGGCTTGGTGGCCGCAGTGTTGCTCGGCGTCGGCCGCGGGTTCGGTGAGACGATGGCGGTGCTGATGGCGAGCGGCCATTCGATCAACATGCCAACAAGCGTCTTCGATTCCGTTCGCGCCTTGACGGCAACGATTGCGGCAGAACTTGGCGAAACGGCCGCTGGATCCGTGCATTATCAAGCGCTCTTTACATTGGGCGCGTTCTTGTTCCTCATCACGTTTGTCATCAATCTCACCGCAGATCTCGTTGTCAGAGGAATCCGGAAGCGCTGATGTTTGAATCGACTCCTCAAAACGCGACAGACCGACGAACCGAACAGCTGTGGCGGATGTTGTTTTTGGTGATGACGCTGCTGCTCATCTTGCCGGTGCTGACGATCCTCGGGGTGCTGATCCATAAAGGCGGCCCTGCGATCAGCATGGAGTTCCTCTTCAACGATCCCGAAAAGGGCATGACGGCCGGGGGTATCTTCCCCGCGCTCATCGGCACCGTTTGGTTGGTGGGCGTGGCACTCTTGATCTCGGTCCCAATCGGTGTCGCGGCTGCGATCTACCTGAGCGAGTACGCGCCGGACAACTGGCTAACGCGGATCATTAACCTTGCGATCATCAACCTCGCCGGTGTGCCTTCGATCGTCCACGCATTGTTCGGCGTCGGAGCTTTCGTGCTCTTCTTTGGCTTTGGCACGAGTATTCTGGCCGCAAGTTTGACGCTAGCGATCATGACCCTGCCCGTCGTGATCGTCTCAACCCGCGAATCACTGCAAGCTGTGCCTCAAGCGTTTCGAGAGGCGTGCTGGACCATGGGTGCGACGCGCTGGCAGACGATCCGACACGTCGTACTCCCCAACTCCATCAGCGGCATTTTGACGGGTGTGATCCTCGAGGTTTCACGAACCGCGGGCGAGACGGCGCCGATCATGTTTACCGGAGCGGCCTTCTTTTTACCCTTTCTACCCGAGTCGGTCTTTGATCAGACGATGGCGCTGTCACTTCATCTTTTCGTGATCTCCACTCAGGTGCCCGGAGTGCCAGAGCAAATGCCTTATGGCGTAGCCCTAGTGTTGATCGGCATGGTGCTCACAATGAACTCCGCCTCGATCGGCTTTCGCATGTATCTGCGGGGACGTCGTAAATGGTAGAGCGAGCAAGTTCGACGCCTGGCGGAGAAGAACGTCCGGTAAAACTCAAAGTGCGCGATCTCTCGATCTACTATGGCGACACGCCTGCACTTGAGAACGTCAACTTCGACATCTATGAGAACGAAATCTTCGGGATCATCGGGCCGGCAAATAGCGGCAAGACCTCGTTTTTGCGGACCATCAATCGAATGGATCTCGCAACGCCGGGTATGAAGTTCACCGGCGACATTGAATTTGCGGGCCACAACGTCAAGAAGTGGCGCAACGTGTATTCGTTGCGGCGCCGTATCGGGGTCGTGTTCCCACTCCCAGTTGGACTGCCGCTTTCAATCTACGACAACGTCTCACTGTCACCGCGTTTGGCCGGGATCAAGAATAAGGCGGATCTCGACGTCATCGTCGAGCGCTGCTTGACCCGGAGCGCGTTGTGGGACGAAGTGAAGGACCGCCTCGACTCGTTGGGAAGCTTGTTGTCGGGTGGCCAACAACAGCGGCTCACGATTGCGCGGGCGCTGTCACAGAACCCAGACTTGTTGCTTCTCGACGAGTTCTCGATCGCGGTTGATCCGGTAACGACCATGCGCATCGAAGACGTATTGAAAGAACTCAAGAGTGAGATCACGATCATCCTCGTCACCAACCTTGTGCAGCAGGCGAGACGCCTCGCCTCGCGCACGGCTTTCTTTTTGAGCGGAGAGTTTGTCGAGTTGGGCAAGACGGAAGACTTCTTCACCGGGCCGGTAAAGGACGAACGGACGCGAAGTTATGTCGAGGGTCGATTTGGCTGAACCAGCAGAGTACGCGATCGAAACAAAGGGCTTGAACCTTCACTACGGAGACTTTCAAGCGCTCTTCGACGTCGATCTAAAGATTCGCGCGGGCATCATCACTTCGATGATCGGGCCTTCGGGCTGCGGCAAGTCCACGTTCTTGCGCAGCATCAATCGCATCAACGAGCGCCTGGGTTACGTGAACACCACCGGCACCATCGAAGTCATGGGGCACAACATCTACGCCGAGGGCGTTGAACTCGTGCAGGTGCGGAAGCAAGTGGGGATGGTGTTCCAGCGCCCGAACCCGCTGCCGTTGTCGATTCGCGACAACGTCTTGTTCGGACACCGCATCCACGAAAACGGCGCCGACGCTACCAAGGCCAGGCGCGAAGAAATCCTAGAAGAAGCTCTGACCCAAGTCCTGCTCTGGGACGCAGTCAAAGACCGTCTCGATCGCCCGGCAAGAGAGCTCTCGCTCGAAGAGCAGCAAAAGCTATGCATCGCGCGCGTGCTGCCCGTCCAACCGAAAGTCTTGTTGATGGATGAACCGTGCTCGGCGCTGGACCCGTCGGGTACCGAGGCCGTTGAAGAGTTGATCTGGCAGCTGCGGGGCAAGTACACGATCTTGATCGTGACCCACAACATGGCCCAGGCCCGCCGCGCCAGCGAAGAGTGCATCTTCATGCTGCTCGGGAAAGTGATCGAGCACCGCAAGACGGACGACGTCTTCGTGACGCCCGCCCACAAAGAAACCGCCGACTACATCGAGGGTCGGTTCGGCTGAGGGTTTGGCGGTTGAACGCTTGATGACCGAACGTTGCTTGACCGAACACGCTACAGCCGAACGCTCCTGATCCGAACGTGCTAACCGAACGCGCTATGCGAGCGTGCCGCCGTCGACGCGAATTGTTTCACCGTTGATGTGAATTGAGTCGGGTGAGGCAAGAAATGCCACGACAGCTGCAGCCGCTTCGGCGGGGCGCATGACGTCGAGTGGCATGATGCGTTGAAGCAGTGAGGCGTCGGCGCCTTCGGGTAGTTTGAATTTTTTTTGAATCGGCGTGAGGATGCCGCCGGGAGATACGGAGTTGGCGCGCATGCCCTGCTTGCCGTACTCGACCGCAATCGTCCGGGTAAACGAAAGAACGCCTCCCTTTGACGCCGAGTATGCGGCGCTCCAGGGTTGGCCCGCGAGTCCTGCGGTGGATGCCATGTTGACCAACGCACCCTTGGTCGCGAGCAAGTGCGGCAATGCGGCTTTGGTCATCAAGAAGGTGCCGGTGAGGTTGACGGCGAGGATCTGGTTCCAATGCTCGAGGGCGAGTTCGTGAGTGTTGTCAAAGCGCAAGATACCGGCGATGTTGCACAACGAGTCGATGCGTCCGTACTCCTCGATCGTTTGGTTGATCGCAGCTTCGACGGACGTGGGGTCGGAAACGTCGAGGGTGAGCGAGATCGCTTTCGCGCCAAGCTCGCGGGCTTCTTTTGCAGTCGCTTCGGCGGCCTCGGCCTGAATATCGGCGCAGACCACGGTCGCGCCTTCTCCAGCCATTCGCAGAATGCTCGCCTTGCCAATTCCCGACGCGGCACCCGTAAGCAGAACGACCATATCTTCAAAGCGACCCATGTGATGTTTCCTCTATAGTT
>JBLHOB010000314.1:0-4606 GCA_047619425.1 Myxococcota bacterium | reverse complement strand
TCAAGACTGGCTCGTAATTGACGTCACCCAAGGAGAAAACGCAGACCTGCCGATGAACACAATGCAGATCTGCGACCCCGAACGACTCGCAACCTACATCTGCGTGAAGGACCCGAATCGCCGCTGGGAGTTTCAAATACTCGAAGGCGAGAGTCACGAGGAGATGAAGTCGCCGGAAAAAATTCACGCGCTCCTCGCCCCGTGGACGGCGTCGGAAAACTACACGCTCAGACGCGCGGCCGTCTATCAGTTTCACGCAGCCGTGGCGGACCGCTGGCGAGTGGGTCGCGTCTTTCTCGCGGGCGACGCAGCGCACCAAACGCCTCCTTTTTTGGGCCAAGGTCTCAACGCCGGCTTTCGTGACGCGGTAAACCTCGGCTGGAAGATCCCCCTCGTGCTGGCCAATACGTGCGACGACGCCCTACTCGACAGCTATGCAACCGAGCGCGACCCGCATGCGAGAGAGTTGGTCGATCGCGCAGTCAGCATCGGCAAGTTGATGGAGACGCTAGCTGCTCGAGAAGCGGGCCTCCCCGACCCTCACCCGCCCGAGTCATTGAACATCAATGTAAACGGTCCCATGGTGCCGCCCATTCGCGGAGGACTCTTAATCGGCGAACAATGCAACGAAGCATGCAGGGTCGGCGAACTGATGAACCAACCCAACGTCCGTACTACCGACGGAGAGGAGCATCGCTTCGACGCGGCACTAGGCGACGGCTTTGCGATCGTCGGGCAACAGCACAGCGACCTGAAGCTCGGTGCAGAGGCTGCCGCAATCGTCAAAAGACTCGCCTGGCAACCGGTCGCACTCGAAGACTTTGAAGTAACAAAAGGGCATTGGGATGTTCTATTTCAAACTCATCGCGCTGCCATCGTACGGCCCGATCGTTATGTCTACGGCGTCGTCGACGATCGCCACAGTCTCGACGCACTCATCATCGAACTCGGAAAGACAATGGCGATGCCGACGCCCTGACGCGTCGCGAGCCGAAAGCGGGAAAATTTCCGAATCACCTTTTTTTTCACAGCCACACTTGCGCCCGCATTGGAATGGAGACGTGATGACCGAATATCAAGACCGACAAAACTGGGACCTCAACGCATGGCCCGAGATGTACGCCAAGCTGAAAGAACTCCAGTTGATGATCTTCTTGAGCGAGCCGGGTCTTCAACTGAACATGATGACGTTCACGATTTCGAGCGTGGCCTCGGGATGCCGACACTGCCAAGCACACGGCGCTTTCGGCCTCGACAAAGCCGGCGTCTCCCTCGAAAAGATCCAAGCGCTCTGGACATTCGAGGCTTCAGATCTGTTTAGTGACCGGGAGCGCGCCGCGCTTGGGCTCGGGCTTGCAGCGGGCGTAACACCAAGCGCCGTCAGCCCCGCACACCATCAAGCACTGCGCGACCACTTCAGCGACGCCGAAGCCCGAACCCTGATCTCTGTCACCGCGCTCGGCGGCTTCATGAATCGCTACAACGACACCCTCGCCACGGTGACCGACGCCGAGTCGCGCGACTGGGCCGAGACTCATCTCTCCGGCATCGGCTGGAGCATCGACAAACATATCGGGCACGATCACGAACAACGAGCCGGTGTCCCCGACCCGACAGCAGCACCGTCCGCGAACGCATAGTCCTCAAGTCGTAGCTTCATCACAAAAGCCACAAAGAGCAGAAAGACACGCTCATAATCCTTCCCGACAACGAGTTCACCACCGAGGAAGTCAACGATTGGCGCGGCGTGCACCTGCTGAACTTCCCGAGGTTTCGCGCTCGCCAAAAGTGCGAATCCGGTTGGCGCAGAAAAAAATCGACTGGACGTCGTACTCAGCGAATGCGCTCCCCTTGCCACGAGTACACTCTTGCCAATGGCGTGTTGCCTGTACCACCTGGGTTCGACGCCCAACGGTAAGAAGCCATCAACGGATTGCGAATACAAACTGGCCGAAAAACCTGATCGGTGCACAGCAATGGGATCGCAAGTGAAACCGGTGTGCCAGCAACTGCCCAAGACGATGTCGACGACGAGTGCCCAGATGTTCGGGCATACGATCGAGTCGTCGGAAAACTCACTTGCAATTGACACCTCCTGTGTCAAAGTTTGTCGACTTCGAAGTCAACGAAAGCACGCATAGGCAATACAAACGTCGACCAAGCGCGACCTCGCGATCCACGCGGAAGAGCAACACTCTACATCTATCGTCTCCCACACAATCGCTTCGCGACCACCGGACGACCGCGGATGCAATCGAGAGACTCACTCGGGACTCGCAGCAAACAAGAATCGAAAACCATGTCGAATCACGCCCCCTACATCCTCGATGGCTCGCACGCCTCGTATGCCACGGCCGCAAACCGCAGCGACTTGCTAAAGAAGCGCATCCTCTTCGTCGAGCGCCTCCCGGCTTCGAAACGCTTTCGCGAGTACGTGCGGCCTACCAGCGAAGTAGACCGCAAAGCCGGCAGTGAGTCCGTCACCTGTTGCGGCGGTGAAGTGTTTATGAACATCACCCTGCAACGCCCGCTCACGCGCGTCGGGTCTCCAATGGCTGTCGCGTAAACACGGCGAATCGGAAGCGCAAACCAGACACCTCGAGAGGCCGGTCCACCCGGCGTCCGCACGAAAAACCACATGCTCGATCACGAGCCAGAACAAGGACCAGCTTTCAATGTATCGTGGAATGTACAACCTCATTGGTGCCGAACTCAGCATGTTTTCTCGAAAGATGGAGGCGCAGCTTCGCTACCAGAACATCCCGTATCAATGGAAGTTCAAGGGCATCGGTGACGGCTCCGAGTACGAGCAACGCGCGGGCACTCGCTTTATCCCTCTCGTCGAAACACCGGACGGCTGGCTCATCGGTGACACCATTTCGATTGGCCCCATGTTGAGCGCGCGCTTTGCCAATGCGCATGTCATTCCGGTCTCGCCGGTGCAACGAGCCGCGTGCTTCATCCTCGAAGACTATTTCAACCACTGGTTCCCGCGGCACGCACTGCACTCGCGCTGGATCGACTTCGACAATGCCGTTGTGGCAGGCCGATGCTTTGGCACCAATGGGATCCTCGGCAAGAGCATCGACGAAGAACTGACCAATGATGAAAAATCGAAAGTTTCGGACATGGGCAAGATAATGCGCGATTCGTTCGGCCTCAGTGCATGCGAAATTCAAGGGGCCGGCGCCGACAAGGCCGAAGAGGTGCAAGGCGACTTCGACACCATGATGGGTCTGTTCAAGCAACACTTCGCCAGCCACGACTTCCTGCTCGGCGACCGCGCCTGCCTCGCCGACTTCGCCGTCGTGGGCCCGGCAAAGGCTCACTTCCTTCAAGACACCGTCCCCCGCGCCTGGCTCGCAGAAAAAGGCAACGACGAAATGCTCGGTGCATACGTCGAGCGCGTCTGGAACGACGACGAAGCGGGCAAAGAGTACGCTCACTTCGACCAGCTTCCCGAAACGCTCATCCCCATCCTGGAACATGCCAAAGCGAACTATCAGCCCTTCGCTAAGGCGAGTATTGAAGCAGCCAAGCGCGGCGAGAAGACTTTCACTCTCGATCTCGGCAAAGGCGAATTCACTGCTCGCTCGATGAAGCGACTCGAAAAAGCACGACTTCACGTGCGAGATGAAATCCGCGAGCTGCCGCTAAAGGGCACCGTGCTCGATCAGGTTGGGGTTCTGGGACTCTACCAGCCGGCCGAACTCGGCGGCTGATCCGCGACTTCGTTTCCCAGGCTTTCGCGTTGCGTCGCAAATTGTGCGGTCACGTCAGACAGCGACACGACTTCGCCGCCCATCATCGTATACGAGGTACCGCACTCTTGCGCGGACCTGCGCGACTGCCCCCGTACTCACGGCTAGCGAAGGCGATGCCGCCGCCGGCTGCCGAGTACAGACAGCCCAAGCCCCAACAGCGTTGCGGTCCCGGGCTCCGGCACGTACTCCCCTTGAAGTGAAAACGCCCGGTCGAAGGACCTTGGGTTTAGGATGCTTTCCTCTCGCCAATCGGAGGACTCGTCGAGCCCTCCAATCACGGGGTCATTCCAGAGTTCTGGCTCAAGCCCTAAGTGGATAAAGGTCGAAGCTGCACCGACGCTGTGGGGAACGAGATAGGAATTCGCCGACACCCAACCGATGCCATTGTGCCCGTCAGAAACATTTTGAGCGTGAAACGCAAGGAAATAGTAGATCCCCGCTTGCGCGAGAAAGCTCTGACCCAAATCGAAGCTCAACGTCTTTCCAATTTTAGAAACGTTTGATGTCGTTCCGCTGAGCAACAGATCGTCGGGCAGTCCGGCCAAGCTGCTTGAAAAAATTCCCCACTCCCCGGATCCATCCCAGAATGCGTCATTTTCCACATGGGCACCGTAGAGCGTGAGTGTCGCGCCCTCGATGCGAGCATCTTGGTCAACGACAAAGTCGTCCGCCACCACTCCGTACGTAATAATGACGCCGCCCGCGGGCACAGTGGCCAGCGGGACTTCGAAGAGAGTCAAGGCGTGTGCCGCGTTCGCGAGCAGCAGCGATGCGAGTAGACACATTATTGAAATTGGGAGCCCAAGGCGAGACAAAGGTCGACTTCCTAACTCGTTCGGACC
>JBLHOB010000313.1:0-4615 GCA_047619425.1 Myxococcota bacterium | reverse complement strand
AAGTCCGACCCGAGCGTCCCGAATTCTCTTCTGGCCCGTGCGCGAAACCGCCAGGCTGGACCCCCGACCATTTGAAGGACGCACTCATCGGCCGCTCCCATCGAGCTGGGCCCTGCAAAAAACGACTTCAAGCCGTGATTGACGAATCGGTTGCGATTCTGGGGATCCCCGACGGCTACCGCGTCGGCATTGTCCCCGCTTCGGATACCGGCGCAATCGAGATGGCTTTGTGGTCGATGCTCGGAGCCCGCCCCGTCGAGATGCTCGCGTGGGAAAGCTTCGGCGAAGGCTGGATCACCGACGTCAACAAACAGCTCAAACTCGAGAACACCACCGTGCGCACCGCCGGCTACGGCGAGCTGCCGGACTTGTCCGCCGTCAACTTTGACAACGATGTCGTATTCACCTGGAACGGCACCACCTCTGGTGTGTGCGTCCCCAATGGCGACTGGATCCCGGCCGAGCGCGAGGGTCTCGTCTTCTGCGACGCAACGTCCGCGGTCTTCGCGATGGACATTTCGTGGGACAAGCTGGACGTCGTCACCTGGTCCTGGCAGAAGGTTCTGGGAGGCGAAGCCGCTCACGGCATGCTGGTCTTGTCACCGGCCGCTGTCGAACGACTCGAATCGTTTACCCCCGATCGACCGCTGCCCAAAATCTTCCGCATGACCAAGGGCGGCAAACTGATCGAAGGGATCTTCAAGGGCGAGACCATCAACACCCCCTCGATGCTCTGCGTGGAAGATGCCCTGGTCGCTCTTACCTGGGTAAAAGACAACGGCGGCCGCGAGGGCATGCGTACACGATCCCAAGCCAACCTCGCCGCAATCGCGTCGTGGGTGGAGGCGACGCCCTGGGTAGACTTCCTCGCGAGCGATGAGGCTACGCGCTCGTCCACGTCGATTTGCCTGCAGATTGTCGACCCGTGGTTCACTCAAATGGACGACGCGGCACGCGCCAAAACCGCAAAGCGAATAACGGCCCTGCTCGACACCGAAGGCGTTGCTCGGGACATCAACTCCTACAAGGCAGCACCTGCAGGCCTGCGAATTTGGGGCGGTGCAACCGTAAACACCGAAGACATCGAAGCACTGCTTCCCTGGCTCGACTGGGCGTTCGCCGAAATCAAAACAGGCGGCTGAGCCTTCGCCATGGATGCCAAATCTCTTTCAGACGTAGCGAAGAAAGTACGCACCACTACGCGAAAACTTTCGAAGGCCGTCGATACCCTGGCATTCGCGGAGCCCGTCACGCACGTCTATAACCCACTCGCTTATGCGGCCAAGTGCCACGATGAGTACATCGCCCGATTTGCAGCGACAAAGAAGAAGGTGATCTTTCTGGGCATGAATCCCGGCCCTTATGGCATGAGTCAAACCGGGGTCCCGTTTGGCGAAGTAGACCATGTGCGTTCGTGGCTCAAGATTGAAGAGCAAGTGGGCAAACCAAAAACCGAGCACCCAAAGCGGCCCGTCACCGGTTTTGCCTGCGAGCGCAGCGAAGTCAGCGGCAGACGCGTCTGGAGCACGGTTGCCGAGCACTTCAAAACACCGCGCCGATTCTTCGCCAAGCACTACATCGCAAATTACTGCCCACTCGTATTCATGGAGTCCGGCGGACGCAATCGCACGCCGGACAAATTGCCGCGCAACGAGCGAGAGCTCTTGTTCCAGATCTGCGACGCCCACCTCGTTACCCTCGTCAGCATTCTCGAGCCGAAATGGGTGATCGGCATCGGCGCGTTCGCCAAAAAGCGGGCAGAACTCGCACTTGGGAGTGACGGGCCCCGTATCGCAACCATCCACCATCCAAGCCCAGCCAACCCCCGCGCCAACGCGGACTGGGCGGGGATCGTTCAACGTCAACTCGCAGACCTCGGTCTGTGTAGCTGCTAAGCGCCACCGTGCAGCTCTTGAGAATTAGGGCTTTCGGGTGGGGATTTTTCAGAAGCGGCGTTATCGTCGACGCGCTTAATTGATCACCGGGAGAAAATCACATGAACCGTTCAGTCCATTCACAATCCATTCGCGGCGCCGCTCGACGCAATCCGAGCGCGGCAATCCTATTCACCTTCGGCCTGGTCTTCGTCGCCGCGAGTTGCGAAGCCGACGCCGTGCCAGCCGGCAAACCGACCGCATCGGGCGCCATCGGCGTTGCTGCCATCGACGAGTTCATCGCGGGTGCACCGATCACCAAGGAAGGCAAGTGGAAACAGCAGCTCCCCACGCCTCCCATGGTCGGCTTCGACAAAGAGAAGACCTATTTCTGGGTATTGGACACAAACGTCGGTTCGATCAAAGTTGAGCTGCTGCCCCAGTACGCACCGATGCACGTATCAAGCACGATCTACCTCACGCGTCTCGGCTTTTACGACGACGTCAAATTTCACCGCGTGATCCAAGGCTTCATGGCACAGGGCGGCGACCCGACTGGCACGGGGCGCGGCGGCCCTGGCTACCGCTATGCGGGCGAGTTCCACGACAAAGCCATCCACGACAAGCCCGGCATGTTGAGCATGGCGAACTCCGGCCCAAACACCGACGGCAGTCAATTCTTCCTTACCTTCAAAGCCACGCCCCACCTAAACGGCAAGCACACTGTATTTGGCCGCGTCGCCGGCAGCATGGACGCAGTAAAAGAGCTCGAGAAGAACGGCTCAGGCGGACGCGGAACCACGAAGATTCCGTTGATGATCCAGAAGGCCACGATCGTCGTTGAATAGGCTTGCCAGTGCCTACCCACACATCAGGACCAATGGGCGCGCATTCAATGGGCCAGCGAGCGCTCTAGTTTTTCGGCTTATTCATCGGTCTGCCGCTCGCTGCGAACCGTCGTAATCGAACAACCCGCTCTCACTGCGCACCGCGCGGGCGGGTTCGCCGAACACATTACTTTTCATTTTACCTACTAACACGATTTCGATCCTCAGGAGAACTATTCCATGTCCGACGCTTCACAAGACGCCGCCGTCGCAACCATCGACGCATTCATCGCCGACGCGAACATCGACAAATCGAACGATCGCTGGAAGACCAGTCTTTCCAAGCCTCCGATGGCCGAGTTTACGGCTGGCACCGACTATTACTGGGACATCGAGACGAACATCGGCAACATCGAAATCAAATTGATGCCCGACGTCGCTCCGATGCATGTCTCGAGCACCATTTACCTCTCGCGCCTCGGCTTCTACGACGGTGTTATTTTCCACCGCGTAATCGACGGCTTTATGGCCCAGGGCGGCGACCCGCTCGGCTCTGGCACCGGCGGCCCCGGCTATCAGTACGATGGCGAGTACTCCCCCGAAGCGCGCCACGATCGCCCCGGGCTGTTGAGTATGGCCAACGCCGGCCCCGGCACCGACGGCAGCCAGTTCTTTTTGACCTTCGTCGCGACACCGCACCTCGATGACAAGCACGCCATTTTCGGCGAAGTCACCGGTGGTATGGAAACCGTCGAAGCACTTGAGTCGCGCGGCTCGCGAAGCGGCCAGACCTCTGAGCACCTTGAGAAGGTCAAAACCACGATCCGTACCGTCGAAGCCTAAAGCTTCGATGAGCCGAGCATCCAACGAAGCCATCGCGGCGTTGCGCGCCAATACGGCGCTCTACGCCGCGATCGCCGAGGGCGACCTCCAGGCAATGGATCAGGTGTGGGCGCGCGACGAGCCCGTCCTGTGCATTCACCCCGGACGCGCGCCTTTACAGGGCCGCATCGACGTCATGGCGAGCTGGAGCGAGATCTTCGAAGGGGGTGGCCCACCCATCTCTTACAGCCAAGACTCGGTGAGCCTGATTCGCGGCATCGCCTTTATCAGCTGCCTCGAACACATCGGCGACACGACGCTCGCCGCCAACAACATCCTGGTCTGGGAAAACAGCGCGTGGCGCGTTGTGCAACACATCGCGAGCACCATCACCCAGCCCGAGAGCATCGAGCCCGAGCGTTCGGGCCCGCTCCACTGAACGACACGCTGGGTTCGAAAGAGCTTTGAAGACGCGGCCAAGCGCCCGGCTATGGCAGCGGCAGCAAGCATCCGTGCCGCGCCAGACTAAAGCGGCCGCCCTCTTTCCCCGCTTCGGTGCCACCGGCATAAAGAGCGTCGCGCAGCACACCGGTGATTCCCTTTTCATCGCCCGAGTCGACAGCGAGCGCAAACACGGTGAGTGCGGGGTGAAACCGCGCGGCTTCAGCCATCGACAATGTGCCGGGTGCAAACTCGTAACAACGAACCCGGTAGGCGGCCTCAAGAGCACGCACTATGGATTGCGCCTTCACCCGGGACGAATCGCTGGATTGATCGATCGCGAGAGCAAAGACGTGTTGTGCACTTTTCACGGACTTCTTTGCCGTTACACCAACGCCATCGTTTTCGGCAACCGTGGTGCAGTCGGCGATGGCGTCGACGTGCTCTACAAGTTGCGACTGCAAGTCCCTTAGGAGGAGCGGGCGTTCGAGCCCTTCGCGCGACTCCGCTTCGAGCGCGTGAAGATCCCCCTTCCACAGGCAGGTAAAAAGCCCTCCCTGAGTGGCGAGGACTTCGCGACTGGCGCCCTGTTCGTAATCCATCCACTCAAAGGTGACCGGCGACTCCCAATTCGAAAAGAAGCGCTGCCCC
>JBLHOB010000312.1:0-4620 GCA_047619425.1 Myxococcota bacterium | reverse complement strand
CATCGCTTGCCTCGAAGCCGCTGGGCACTGGGGTCTGGATCGATGAGATACAAATCCCGCTTGTAGTGAAGCGTGAGGTTCTTCGAGACCTTGCGGTCTTCCTGCCAGGTGAATCGGAATCGACGAAGCGGATCTCCATCAGTCGACTCGTCGCGTCGTCCACGAAGACCAGCAACGTGCAGCGCGGCGCGCGCTCCTCGAACCACTCGTGATCACAACCGTCGATCTGGATCAACTCGCCAAGACACGGACGGCGATGACGAGGTTGGTAGACCCGTCCGACGCGTTCCCGGCGCGGCACCCAGAGCTCCTCATCGATCATCCACCTGCGCAGCGTCTCGACCGACACCGTGACATCGTGAAGCTCTCGCAGCTTCTCAGCGGCCAGTGTCGGGCCAAAATCGTGATAGCGGGACTGAACGAGTCCCAGCGCACGCTCACGCAGATCACTCGAGAACTTGCGATTGCTCGTTCGACCCCGCTGCTTCGACACCAACCCTGGAGCGCCTTCGGCTCGCAGCTTCCTGCACAGCCGCGCCACTTGCCGCACGCTCAATCCAAGCTGCAATCCAGCTTGCGACTGCGTCAGCCGGCGCTCCAATACGTGACCCAAGATCTCTAATCGGTTCAGTTCCTTGCGGCTCATTGTCAGGAATCTCGCTTCGTCCATGTCTGCCTCCAGACATCGGACTTTGCTCGAAACCGGACATTTCTACTTTGGAGAAACCGGACACTTCTAAATGGGGCCTACACACTTTCCGCCGATAAGATATATTATGTCAAATTGAAGGTATTCAGAGTTCACTGAGACCCTCTTCGCACCTCTGGACGTGCCCCCGGCCGGAACCCCCGCTCCTCGCGACCAGACGCCTTACTTACCTCGCTGCAACCGATCGGCCTCAACGCCCGCCTTCGCAGTCGACGCAACAACGTAGACCGGCTCGCCCTCAATCTCTTCGTCGGGTATTCGGACATGGATCGCATCGCGAACCAAGGCCATTCGATGAAATTCGCATCTCAACTAGTTCGCGAATCTTCCACTCGGCGTGAACGTCTCGCTTCACTGGCGCACCCGACTCTGGGCCACGCAGCAAGGAGCAAATTGCGCTAATCGATGGATCACCAAACCGAGACCGGATCGCAATCGATGCCTGCTACCGACACCACACCCACCACAAGCCCGGCCAAAAGCCCCGAGCAAGCCCGCCGCAGCCGTATGCGCTGGCTGTCGATGCTTGTGATCGCCGTCGTCTGGCTCGCTGCACACGTCATCACCGCGCTAACCGGTGGCGGCACACGGGTGGCGCTCGGCACGCCTCACACGGCCCTGTCTGACGGCTACGAGATTTCCTACTACGCATCGGGTTCGGGGGGGCCCACGGTTGTGCTGCTCGCCAGCTGGGCCCGTCCGGCGAGCGATTTCAACGAACTCGCGACCAGCCTGAAGCGCAATGGCTTTCGCACACTCTCCATTGAGTCGCGCGGGATCGGCGGTAGCGCCGGCGGTGGTCCGTACACCAGCACGACACTCGACGCGCTGGCCCGCGATGTCGGCGCGGTACTACAGGCGAGCGGCATCGCGGACGCCGAACCGGTTCATCTCATCGGGCACGCATTTGGCAATCGAGTCGCGCGAACGTTTGCAACTGCCAACCCGAATCGCACCCGCAGCCTCACCCTAATCGCAGCGGGCGGGCGCACTCCGACCCCGCCAGAACTAACCAACGCCCTATTCGCTTCGACCCTCACCTTCTTGCCTTGGTCAAAGCGCGAGCCTGCGCTGCGCAAAGCGTTCTTCGCCGAGAGCAATCCGATCCCCGACTTCTGGCGCGATGGTTGGTCACTATGGGGCGGACTCGCCCAGGCCGAAGCTGCGCGCCAAAGCGCCGATGCCGCATTCTGGGCCGGCGGCGACGCCCCCATGCTGGTCTTCCAGGCACGCGAAGACGCGGTCGCTCCTGCGGCGGCGGCCGGCCTCGCCCTTGCGGCTGAGTTTCCCGACCGGGTGACTTTGGTCGAAGTCCCCAATGCCGCCCACGCGATCCTGCCCGAGCAGCCCGCGATCATCGCCAAACACACCGTGCGTTTTCTTAAAGCATCACTTTAGGTATAACTTTCAGCGTTACTTGACCGTTGCAGCACGAAGACCAATCGAATCAGCACGTTCGCTGCGCGGATTGGACTAGCAGATGACCACGCCGCCATTGGGCGACATCCATTGCCCTGTCGTGAAGGCGCTTTCGTCGCTCGCGAGATAGAGCGCCGACTGCGCGATATCGATGGCCTCGCCGACGCGCCCAAGCGGAGTCGCGGCAATGATGCCCTTCAGCGCAAAGTCCGGCACTTGGGCGCTCATCGGAGTGTCGATCACCCCGGGACAGATGGCGTTCACGCGAATGCCCAGCGGACCGAGCTGGCGAGCGCACGCGCGGGTGAACCCAAGCACGGCGGCCTTCGAGGACGCGTAGTGGACCAGGCCCATCCCGGCCAAGCCCGCGATGCTCGACATGCTAACGATCGAGCCTCCATTGCCCTCGCGCTTCATGATCCTTGCGGCGTCGCGAGTGCCATAGAAAACGCCGTCGACGTTGATCGCGTGCATGCGCCGAAATGACTCATCGGACATCGCGAGCAATTGCACCTCGCCCCTCATCGCTGCGTCGAACCCATCGCCTTCAACCCGGTCAACGCCGGCGTTGTTGATCATAATGTCGACGCACCCAAAGGCAGAATCGATCTCGGCAAATGCGCTTGCGACTGAGGCGCTGTCGGAGACATCCGTAGCGATGGCAAGGTGTCCCGCCCCCGTCAACGAAGCCGCCACATCTTCGGCGCCCTCGCGATTGATATCTAGCAACGCCACCTTCGCGCCCTCAGTTGCAAAGAGCTCAGCAACCGCCTTCCCAATGCCAGAGCCCGCACCCGTGACGACCGCTGTTTTCCCTTCGAGTCGCATCGTTGTCTCCGTATCGCTTGTGGTGAATGGGCATGTGCAGCATACCGGCCCCCACCTAGGTCGAGGCCCACGAGCACTCGGGGCCGATCAGGGAGCAAACCCTTCATCGGTAATGGTCATCAACGTCTCCGCACCCGCGAGCGCCGCGGTTGCGTGCATGCGTGTGCGCGGCGCAATGCGCGCATAGTAAAACCGTGCCGTCGTCAGCTTGGCCTCGTAGAGCGCGGCGTCGCCCTCGCCTGCCGCGAGCTTTCTTTTCGCGACGAGCGCCATCTTGGCCCACAGATAGGCGAGCAACACGTAGCCACTGAACATCGCGTAGTCGACCGATGCTGCGCCGAGTTCGTCGAGGTTCTTAATCGCACGCTCACTCACAACCTTGGTCAGCTCATCCCATTCGTCGTTCATCGCCGACAGGGCAATTACGAACTCGGCGTTCGCGGGGTCGTCCCCCTCGGCCTCGCAGAAATCGCGAATGAGTGCAGTGACGTTGCGGAGCAACGCACCACCGCTGCCGAGCACCTTGCGCCCGACGAGGTCGAGGGCCTGAATGCCCGTCGTGCCTTCGTACACCGTCGAGATGCGACCGTCGCGCACCAATTGCTCGATGCCGTTGTCGGCGACATAACCGTGGCCGCCGAAAACTTGTAGCCCCAGGCCGGTCACTTCTTGACTCGACTCTGTGCAAAACGCTTTGGCGATCGGTGTCATCAACTCCAGCAGCGCGGCTGATTCGGCTCGCTCGGTCTCGTCGCCGAACGCCGCAAGGTCAATCAACTGCCCGAGCCAGTAGATCAGCGCTCGGCTGCCTTCGACGAGGGCCTTCTGCGTGAGCAACATTCGCCGCACATCCGGGTGGACCATGATCGGATCGGCTTCGCCTGCTTCGTTCTTGGCCCCGGTGAGCGAGCGCATCTGTTCGCGTTCGCGCGCATAAGCGAGCGCCCATTGAAAAGCGACCTGTCCCATCGCGAGGCCTTGCACCGCAGTGCCGACGCGCGCGGTATTCATCAACTCAAACATCACTTCGAGGCCACGGCTTTCTTCGCCGAGCAAGTACCCCGTTGCGCCGTCGAAGTTCATCACGCACGTGGCCGAGCCCTTGAGGCCCATCTTGTGCTCGATCGAGCCGCAACTCACTGTGTTGCGCTCACCGAGGCTGCCGTCGGGCTTGACCATCACCTTAGGGACCAAGAAAAGCGAAAGGCCCTTGGTCCCGGGCGCAGCCCCTTCAACGCGCGCAAGGATGCTGTGTATGATGTTGGGCGTGATGTCCTGCTCGCCACCGGAGACGAAAATCTTCGTGCCGGTCAGGCTGTAGCTGCCGTCATCGTTTTTGATGGCCTTGGTCCGCAGCAAGCCAACGTCCGAGCCACAGTGGGCCTCCGTCAAACACATGGTGCCGGCCCACTCGCCGTTCAAAAGCTTGGGCAAGAAGAGTTGCTTCTGTTCGTCGGTACCGGAACTCAAGAGACACGTCACCGGCGCCAAAGCGAGGCCCGTGTACATACTCCAGGCCCAACTTCCCGAGCCGACGATCTCGCTCACCATGAAGCCAATCGATGGCGGAAGCCCCTGACCACCGTCTTTGGCAGGTGCCGTCAGACTTTGCCACCCACCCTCCGCGTAAAGTGCAAAGGCTTCTTTGTAGCCGTCCGGGGTTT
>JBLHOB010000311.1:0-4630 GCA_047619425.1 Myxococcota bacterium | reverse complement strand
CCCAATAAGCCCATCGACGTCAGCACCGCCGTGCCTGGCTCTGGCACACTGAGCAACGGCACGACGCCTGGAGTCGGGCTCCCCAACACAACGAAGTCGAGCGAGTTGTCGTCTTGATCAACGTTGGCAAAGAGCCGAGCCAGGCTGCTACCCGCCGGCGCGTCCATTGCGGCTACGCCCTCCCCGGCAAACGTTTCCCCCGCGCCGAACACTCCGTAGCCCAGGGCGTCGAGTACCGTGGCGCCGTTTTTCAGAACAATCGAATCGGGACCGTTCTGAAAATCGAAGTTCGCGAGTTGATCCGCGTTCGCCACCAGCGTCACTCCACTGCTGTCTCTGTCGGCAACAACCCAGACCCCGTCACTCGGGATTACGCCGCTAAGAGCGATAATCGGGCCGATGGCACCATTTGCGCCGTTAACACCTTCAAGAGTCAACCCGTCGAGCACACTGCCCGCTTCGCCATAGATTTCGACAAAGGAATAGGTGTCGTCTCCACCAACGGCGTCATACAACACCTCGGAGATCACCGGCGTCGCCGAGGCCACTCCGGGCATCGCGGCAATCGCCAGCCCGCAGGCAAGCCACCCGAGACTGCGAAGCGCAATACCGACACTCCTCTTGTACGTACCTTCTTCGTTCGTTGTCTTCCGCAACTCATCGCACGATCCGCGTTCACACATATTCACTTTGGTCACACTTGTTCCTATTTGGCCGGGGTCTGGCTGAGGGACGCTTCTCATAAATCATCTGAACCGACGCAGCGATCACATCGCTTCGACTCCGTAGCCCGGGAGCTGCGCGCTAAACCAGCCCCCCGTCCACGCGTCGAGTCCGGCCTCGAGCTCCAGTAAACGCAAACTCAGCGTCACGATGGATTGAGCTCTACTCTCATCGAGGTCCTCGCTTCGCCGCGGAGGCGCTTCGATTCGCGGCCCCCGAGCATTCAATGCGTCGAGTTTTCCCGCAACGACGAGGCGCTCGAAATAGATCTGATTGACTTCGTCGAGCACGTCGTCACGCAAGCCGATGACGAGACGCGCCTCGCGAGAGATGTCGATCTGCTCGGGTTCGTATGCGGCGTCGCGAAAGTCCCAAGTCATCGTTAGCGACGCCCCAATGCCAAAGCTGCGGTCGCGATCACTGTCGTGCAGGAGATGGTTCTCACCCGAGATCAGTACTTCGTCGATGTCCGACCCGCGGCCACGATCTCGGTCGGCGTCAAATCGAAGTCCAATCACGGGAAGCCAAGCCCGCCGCCCCACACCTCGCCACGCCCGCTTGAAGACGCGGGCCTCGAGGCCCTGCTCTTTGAGCGCGGCGCGATGCACCTCGCGAACGTCGGGGCCCGGCAGCGCCTTTGGCCCCGCGTGACCTGCGGCGGCGAATGCCGAGCGCGCCGCCCCCTCGCCCTGGGTGCGCGGGGCCGATGTTCCGATGAACAGGCCCCCGGCCCCAGCGACGAAGTAGCGTCCAAAGGCCACCTCGACATCACTTACCCTTGCGCGCCCGGCCGGTGGGCCTGCGCGACGCCACGGCCCTTCGAGCGAGCCAGCTAGCAAGAGCCCCCGATCCGTCGCAAGCCAGTAGCCGCCCTCCCAGTGCCCGATCCTTTTCAATGTCGATCCCGGCGGCAGGACAGGACGCACGATTTGCCACGGATGCTCTTCACTCGCCCCCCGGCGATCACCCACGAAAATCGTGTTCGCGTACACGAGTCCCAACCTGCCACCGGGCAAATCAGTCACAAGATCAACGGGTGCCTGGTCGCCGTGAGGGCGACCAGGCACCTCGACTTCGACAACGTCGACGACCGCCCCTGCGGCCGTAACGCGCGCCTTCCATAGTGACGAACCCGAATTGGCCCATAGGTAGGCCCCCCATTCGTCGCGATGAGTTGCGACAACATCGACGGGACCAATTGGAAAGCTTGAGTCGACCCGCACCCACTTCGGTCGCTCGAAACCAGTCGCCGCCTGCAAGCTCGCTGCGCGACGTGGCGACACGAACGCCCCGTCATCGGTTGCCACTGCGACGAAGCCCGCCCCGATGGCAACACGGTTCACCCGTCGGGCTTGCTCCCCGATCGCAGGAGACGCTTCGTAGTGCTCGGTCGTGGCACCTCGGCGATGCGCGGGCACGATCCAAAGGCCATTCGACGTGGCTACGTAAAGCTCACCGTTTGCAGCAAAGGCAAGATCGCGGACGCCGCGAAGTGACACGCTTCGAGGCACTCCATCGCCTCGCTTGCGATTCTCGGCGGATCCGATCGAAACGCCTTCCTCTCCCGCAATGGCAAGGTTTCCCGTAGCCTCGTGCGCTGCGATTGCAGAAAAGCCCCCTTCACCGCCGCTCGCAAACTGATCACTTCGTCGCCAGCGCAGGGCCGTCGCATTGACCGCGGCGCGGAAAGTGTCGTCCGACCTGCCGTGTCCGACATCGAACTCAGAATGCGAATCGGTCGCGTGTTGTTGATCGTACCCCTCGTCGCGTTGGGTGAACGCTTCCGCCGAACACACCCACATCACGACAAACCAACCGCACACCCAGGGGACGGCCAGCGCTGCAACCCGCAACGTCAACGCCACCCCCTCGCTACGTTTCGAGCCGCGCCCACCAGGGCAACGCTTCATCGCAAATTTACTCTCGGCCGAGAACTCACACACCATCGGGTATCCAACTCCTGCCTCGCGTCTTTGCGAGGGCAATTCCTTCGTTGCCAGCAGACAAGAGCAAGAGCCGTGCCCAATCGACTTATGGCGGCCATCTACGCGACGCGCCTATTGATTCCCCACTACGGGGACCTCGCGCCCGACGCGTCCAAGTGAAATCGGGTGCGCGGCTCCTGCCAACTCCAGCACACGATTACTTTACGACTTGACTGCGATTGTCGCGTCGAGAAGACTCGCGCCATGTTGTTCCAGAAAAACCGCCAAGAGTCGCATCGTCCGCTCCGCGCACAGCCCTCAAGCGCCCCCTGCGCGCTGACGGTTTTCGCGATCGCGGCTCTCTCGCTGCTCTTCTTATCCATGGGGTGTGGCTTGTTGAGCCCGCGAGTATCGCAAGACGCACGTCCGATCCCCACGAGCCTTGAAGAGGTTCGCGCCGCAATCGATGCGCAACGAGCGCAACTCAAGGTGCTTGTCGCCGAACCCAGAACCCAAGAAGAAAACCAACAGCAAGACGGTGCCCACGCTTCGGTCGATACAAACAACGAACTCGTCGCCATTGCACGACATCTGGCACAATTGCAACGCGCCCTTAACCGACTCGAAAACGCCGCGAGCGACGCGGCCCAGGCCCAAGCAGATCCCGCGAGTTAACTTCCGCAACACACATGGAACTGCACTCCGAAAAAGACCCAACAAAACACCACTACACCAACGACTCTCTCCGTAAAACACACGCAGGCCAACGCGACATCGCCCGCGAGAAATAAGCCAGGAAATCCCGTGCCCCCCGACACCACCTCCTCTCCCCGCGCAGTCGCTTTCACCGGCCCCGTCGTCGCACTCGCGGGCGGTGTTGGTGCCGCGCGGTTGTTGCGCGGCTTGGTCCACGCGGTCGACCCCACGCAGCTAACCGTCGTCGTGAACACCGGTGATGATCGCGCCTTCTACGGCGTGCACGTCGCACCGGATCTCGACATCGTCACCTACACCCTGGCCGGAGTCGTGGATCTCGCCAAAGGCTTCGGGCTCACCGGCGACGCATACTCGCTGATGGACGAACTCGAGGCTCTCGGCCACGAAACCTGGTTCCGGCTGGGGGATCGCGACTTCGCACACTGCCTACATCGCACTCTGCGCATGGCCGAAGGCGTTGGACTCGCGCAACTCAGCGACGAACTGCGACGCAGCCACAACCTACCGTGTCGCATCCTGCCGATGAGCGAAGACCCTACCCCCACCCTCGTCGAACTGGACGATGGACGCTGTCTACACTTCGAAGAGTATCTCGTCAGGGAGCGATCCCCCGCCAATGTGAAAGCAGTTGATCTCACCGCCGCCGCAGCAGCCCGGCCGGCTCCCGGTGTCCTTCGCGCTATCGCCGCCGCCGAGATGATTGTCGTGTGCCCGAGCAATCCAGTCGTATCCATCGGCCCTATCCTCGAGGTGCCCGGCGTCCGTGACGCGATCGAAGCAAGCTCAGCCCCCATTGTCGCAGTCTCGCCGATCATCGGCGGCGCACCCGTCAAAGGCCCGGCCGATCATTTGCTGCGAGCCATTGGTTGTGAAGTCTCGGCACTCGGAGTCGCGAGGCATTACGGCGACCTGATTCAAGGATATGTCTACGACGAGGTCGACAAAGCTCAGCAACTCGATATCGAAGCGCTTGGACTGCGGGCTGTGGCAACACAATCGCTAATGAGTGATCTAGAACGCTCAATTGCACTCAGCACGACCGCGGTCGAACTGGCACAATCACTTCGATGAGTCTCGCAATCATTCCGGTCAAGCATCTGTCCAAGGGCAAGTCACGCCTCGCCCCGCGATTGCCCCGTGAAGCGCTCGAACGACTCTCCCTCGCCATGTTGAAGGACATCATCGCAGCCCTTTTGGCGACATCCTCCGTCGATCGCATTGCCGTCGTCACGCCCGATGCCTCCGTTGCGGAGTGCGCCAAGGTG
>JBLHOB010000310.1:0-4644 GCA_047619425.1 Myxococcota bacterium | reverse complement strand
ACTCCACCGGGTGCATCCGTGCGAATATTGTCGAGCACAAGAGCACCGGTTACGAGCAAGCCATTAATCAGCGCGGGAGGTGACGTCACGCCGTATTCACCCGGGTAGCGGTTGCCAATACCTTCGGCGAGATCGATCGTGCCGCCATCGCCAAAGCCTTCACACAACTTCCCGGTCGCTGCGTCGAGGGCAAGCATTCGCGCGTCGAGAGTGCCCATGAAGATTTTCTCGCGACACGCACCCCCTTCGGCAATGTTCGGGTCTACCCAGTGAGATACACCGCGGCACGTCACGATGTACATGCCTGTAGTGTCGACGTTTGCATCAAATACCCAACGCTCTTCACCGGTGTTCGGGTCGAGAGCCGCGACTCGATTGCGCGGCGAACAAACATAAAGAGTGTCGTCTACTAGGATTGGCGTGTTCTGAAACGCCGTGCCGAGTTCGGTTTCACTGCCGTCGTCGACGTCGCCGGTGTGATATTCCCAGGCGATCTCGAGGGCCGTTACGTTTTCTTTCGTAATCTGATCAGCTGGCGAGTAGCGAGAGCCTGCGCCGTCGGCCCCGTAGGCTCGCCACTGCGCAGTGGGCCCTGTGTAGTCGATCGTCACTGGCTCACTACAGGCAGTCGCCTGCACGAGCGCGATTGCGACAAATCCGATCAAAAAAACTCGAGCATCAATGCAGGTGGTTGCAGAACGCGAATCTAGTTTCATGGGAAACGACGATATCGCCTCGGGGATCGCCCAGCCACGCGACAACGGCTCGCATTTTTCCGCCTATTTCCTCGCGGCCGCCTGCACGAACTCGATCCAGGGAACCAACGTACCAAAAAGCGAGTTCCAATCATCGTGGTCAAGGGCCTGCGCCACCCCAATGGCGCTACAACGCAGCTGGGCCAATGGGATTCGTTTTTCCTCAGCCTCCTTGCCGACGCGTTCGACAATTGATCCCGCGCAAGCAAGCCGTGTAAGCGGGAGCAACACGATGAGCATTTCTTCGCGGTACGGCACCATGTAGTCGCCGCTGCGAAGCACGCCCTCGGCAACCCTAGTCAGCTGATCGCGCTGCAAGTAGCTTCTCGCCTGCATGAGCAGAAGAATGGATTGCTGGTCGTATTTGCAATCCATGTTGTGTGCTCGGTCGAGCAGGCGACCAAACTCGTCTTCGCTGCTCACTTTGGGCTTTCCATGGTCGAGCAACAATGCCGCTGCATCGTCCGCCTCGGGCGTTCGTCTGGGAGCGCTCTCTTCGTTGAGCACCGTGCGAACCCACTTGCGCAACTCTTCCGGCGAGATGGGTCTGCGCATCAACTTCGCCGCACCCATGATGCTTGCCCGCAGCCAATCTTCCGACCGCCGGTCTCCGCCGACGGTTGTGAGGATGGGGATGTTCTGACGAGTCGACTGCAGCGCATGAACCACTTCAAGGCCCGGAATGCCCGGCAGAACCAAATCGACAATCAACAAGTCCGGCTTGCGATTGATTACCTCGGACAGTGCATCGAGGCCGTCGCCAATGCACTTCACCTCGTATTCGGGGGTCAGAGCATTGCGCATCTCCTCGCGCTGACGCTCGTCCTCCTGGACGATCAATATGTAACGAGGTGGCTCATGGCTCATGTAACGATTTCCCCGAAGTATCCGACACGGCCCCAGCGCGACCAACCGACGCCAAAACCCACGCACCAAACCTGCTCGAAACGCCCCTTGGGCGTATCCATGCGAATTACACTCCTATCGGACTATTCCACCTCCGTATTGAGCAACGATGGCTCGCTTCCTATGATAGACAGCCACTCCAATGCAAAATAAAAACCCCCTATACCCGACACGAGACCACGCCGTTCTCGGCTGGCTTTTGCTTCTATTCACAACCTTGTTTGTAATGGTTCTCGTTGGAGGGATTACCCGACTTACCGGCTCGGGTTTATCCATGGTCGACTGGCGTCCCCTCATGGGGGCGATACCGCCGCTTGGCGATGACCAATGGAACGAAGTCTTTACCGCCTACAAACTCTCTCCCCAGTATCGCGACGTAAATGCCTGGATGGAGTTGCCCGACTTCAAGCGAATTTTCTTTTGGGAATACGCCCATCGCTTGCTCGGGCGCGTGATCGGCTTGATCTCGTTTGTGCCCTGGCTCTATTTCCGTATGCGAGGCCGCCTCAGCCCTTGGCTGTCGTTTCGCATACTCGTCGCCATTGCGCTTGGTGGCGCACAGGGCTTGCTCGGCTGGTACATGGTGCGCAGCGGCCTTGTCGATCGCCCCGAGGTCAGCCACTTTCGTTTGGCAGCGCACCTCATGCTCGCTTTTTTCATCGCCCAGTGGGTGCTTTGGACGCTGTTCGATTTGCTGTGGGGGCGAGAGCGCGGGACTGCTTCTCGCGGCGGCGTGCTCGCGATAGGACTCGGAGCGATCCTCGCCGTTCAAGTTTTGTACGGCGCCTTTATGGCGGGCACCCACGCTGGGATTCTATTCCCCTCCTTCCCGGACATGAACGGCGGCTACGCGCCGGCTCAGTTCTTCCCGCGCAGCACACTCTTCGAAAATTTGTTCTACAGCCCCATTGCGATCCACTACGTGCACCGCGTGCTCGGCCTACTGCTGCTCGTCTACGGTGGAGTCGTCCTGATGGCATTGCGCGGTAATACGGGCATTGCCAATTGGGTGAAACAACAATTCGCCGTCACCTTGACCCTGCAGTTTTGCCTCGGCGTTATCACGGCCCTCTACCAAGCACCGCTATGGGCGGCCATTGCACATCAAGCCGGTGCTTTCGTACTGGCGTGCAGCGTGTGTGTCGTGGTGCATCGAGCGCTGGGTCCGGCAAGCGAGCCGCTGGCCTCTGCCGATAGCGACGGGGCGAGATAGGATCAGCACCTTGCTTTGCAACCGAATGAATCGACTTGGCACTCACGGGGTCATTTAGGCGAGACACCAATTTTCGGCATCTCGCACTGCCACACTTGGAGATCAACACATGTCCTCAGTATCCATTCTCGGCGGGTATCAGTCAGACTTCGCACGCGTGCTCAACCGCGAAGGCCTCGAGATCGCCGACCTTGTGCGCGAAGTTGCGACGCAAACGCTCGCGGCCGCGGGCGTCGAAGCGGCGCAGGTCGAAACAATCCACGTCGCAAACGCTTTTGGACAACTCTACGCGGGCCAGGGGCACCTCGGTGCAATGCCCGCAACGGTCATCCCCGAGCTTTGGGGCATCCCTGCAATGCGTCACGAAGCAGCCTGCGCGTCCGGCTCTCTCGCGATACTCGCAGCGGGCGCCGAAATTGAAGCGGGGCGTTATGACTGCGCGTTGGTCCTCGGTGTTGAACAAGAGAAGACGATGCCGGGCCCTGAGGCCGCGGCAGTGCAGGAGGCTGCGGCCTGGGTCGGACACGAGACAGAGTCCGATCTCCCAATTTGGCCCCGCACCTTTGATGCAATCGCGGGGGAGTACGATCGCCGATACGGCATCGACGAAGCCCACTTGCGAGCAATCGGTGAGATCAACCTCTCAAACGCGCGCCAAAACCCCAATGCGCAGACTCGGGGTTGGAAGTTGAACGCCAATAGTTTTGCCGCCGATGACGAGGCAAACCCTGTCGTCTGTGGACGCCTGCGTCGCAACGATTGTTGCCAGATCACCGACGGAGGCGCGGGAGTCGTCCTCGTTTCTGATCGCTGGCTCGCAAAGCATCGCCCGAGCGGCGCTGATGCGCGCCTTGCCGGCTGGGGGCATACCACCGTCGGCCTGCCGATTGATCAAAAGCTGAAGCGCAAAGAAGAAGGGCCCTACATCATGCCCCACGTCCGCCGCGCCATTACCGACGCGTTCAAACGATCGGGCATCAGCGGCGTCGAAGCACTGAGCGCAATTGAAACCCACGACTGCATGACGCCCTCGGAGTACATGGCCATCGACCACTTTGGTATCACGGCACCCGGCGAAAGCTACAAAGCAATCGAGGGCGGCGACATCACCAAGGGAGGCCGCATCCCCGTCAATCCAAGTGGCGGGCTTATCGGCGGTGGGCACCCCGTTGGCGCGACGGGCATTCGCATGCTCGTCGATGCGGTGGCCCAGGTGTCCGGGCGTGCGGGCGACTACCAGGTCGAAGGTGCAGGCCGAGTTGCAACGCTCAACATCGGCGGCAGCACGGCGACAACGGTGAGTTTCGTCGTCGAGCCCTAGTGGCTCGCCCAATTCATCGCTTGCGACGAGTCGTCGTACTGCACCGGGTCACAATCTGGTGCGGGCGGTGGCCTCACCGCCGGGCCAACCACGGTCGCGGACCCGGCGTAGCGCCACTCGCGGCTACTCCTTGTAGTGGAAGTAACCTCGCTTCTTGATGATCTCCGCGACTTCTTCGGGTACCGCGCTCTCCCACTCGTGGTTGCCGGTGCTGATCTGCTTGAGCAATTCGCGTGAGAAGATGTTGAGACACTCAGAGTTATAGCCTTCGAGTTGGCGGATCATCTTTCGCTCGACGAGGAACTTGTACAGGTGCGACAGTTTGTTCGGCACCTTCAAGTTCTTCACTTTGGTGAGGAGCAACGTCTCGGGGTCGAGAAAGGGATACACGTAGATCAACAGTCGATTGCGAAACAGCCTGCCGAATGACTCCAGAATGCCGCCGTCTA
>JBLHOB010000309.1:0-4647 GCA_047619425.1 Myxococcota bacterium | reverse complement strand
AGGTCTTGAGCAAGATGAAGCAGAAGTATTCGGCGCAGATTTTGGCGTCCATGCCAGCCGCGCGAGCACTCTCGACGAGCGAGCGAATGGTCCGACCTCTGAGCGCACCACCGGCGTCGGGAGAGAGACGATGACGAAGTCACCCTCTGCGCAGACAAAGCAACTGCAAGCCAAGGTCTACCTCGTTGGATCCGGTCACGTGAAGAATGGAACTGCGATAAGGATGAAGCGATGAGTATTGCGAGTATTGATCAGAGTCGATCTTCGAGCGCGGCTCCAGTGGAGTTGATTCGCGAACAAGAAGGCGGTGAAAAGTTCGAGTCGTCGCTGATGAGTGCATTGGCCTCGAGCGAAGACTCCGAGCAAGGGCAGCGCGAAGCAAGTGACGACTCGTCGGATGGCGAGTTCAAAGACCACTCAGCAGAAGCAGCCGACAGCGAGCCCGGTCGCGATGAGGAAGGGCTTACAGGCGAAGAAGTAAGCAAGGGGGAAGACGGCGAAGAGATCGAGGCGAAGTCTGAGTCCGAGCAGTTGCTGGAAGCATCCGTTGTCGCAGTCGAACAAGTTGTGTCCCAGAGCCCGACTGTAGAGAATGCGCAGGGCAGCGAGGCGCGCCAGAGTACTGGCCGCGATACTGCGAACGAGATTCAACCCGTCGCGGCGGTAAAGGGTGTCGAGCCCGACGGCCTTCCTCGCACGAATCCACAGCAGGCGGGCGCTACCGCACCCGAGGAACGAGCCCAGGACGAGCGTAGGCAAGTTGTCCAAGACGATCGCGTGCGTACGACCACAGAACCGCAAGCTCAAGCAAGGACGGTTGCTACTGAGGTTCGTCCCGACGCAGCGAGAGCAACGGGTCCCGTACCCACGAGTGTCTCAAATGCAGCTGACCCTCGCGAAGCGCTTGCCGGCACGGCCGACCAGGGCAGGGGTGAGCAAGCAAAAGACGACGACTCGCGAAGAGAGCAAGATAAAAGCGATGCCCGACTTGCGGGCATCGAGGCCACCCGCGGCGAAGCACATCGTGGTATTGCGTCCGCCGAGGTGCCGATCGAATCACAGGTTGTTCGCGACGTCTCTGTTGCCGAGGCGCAGCTCGACGTGAATGTGGCGCGAATCGCCGGCACACCGCAAGTGGCGCCCGTCGAGGTCGCAGTTCAAATCGCTGAGCCAACGGCGTCCGAAGGTACGGGGCGCCCGATGCCGCCCGAAGCGATCCCTCAGCATATCGAATGGCTTATCGCCAAAGGCGGAGGAACCGCACAGATCAATCTCTATCCGCCCGATCTCGGCAAGCTTTCGATCCAAGTGACTGTGCGTGGTGGCGAGGTGCAGGTGGTGATGAACGTTCAGGAGTCTGCATCGCTAACGGTTGTTGCCGAGTACCGCGAGAGTCTCGAAAACAGCTTGGCCTCAAAAGACTTGAAGCTCGATCAATTTGAGGTGCGCGAATGGAACAACCGCGATGGCACCGGTGCAGATGAAAAAGGCGCTGCGCAAGAAAAGCAAAACGACACCAACGACGGCAACGGCCGTGCCCGCGACGAGCAAGGAGGGCTAAAGGGTGTTGCCAGTGCCCTCGCGCACGTTGAGCGGGGTGAGGCGATATCGGCAGGCGACGATGGAGTGAACTTGCGCGTCTAGTCGTCGTGAAGATACGTCGTGTTGAACAGTCAAGAATTTAAACCGTTCCGCGTTACGCGGTACGAAGTGAACGGAAGGGATAGAGCAGATGAGTTTTGCAATTGGGAACGAGTTCGGCTTGCAGTCGGCAATCGATGCCGAGGATCAACGCAAGAAAGATGATGCGGACCTTGGTCGCACGGATTTCTTGACCATGTTGGTGGCACAGCTCGAACATCAAGATCCGCTCAACCCCCAGGACGCTTCCGAGTTTTCGGCCCAGCTCGCACAGTTTTCGAGTCTCGAGCAATTGATCTCGATGAAGGTGAGTCTCGACTCCCTTGTTGCGACACAGGGCTCTGGTGATGAGAAGCGCGATGCACGAAGCGAAGACTTGATCGCCTCAAACCTGCTGAATAAGGAGGTTGCGGTTTTCGACGATCGCTTCGAAGCGCCTGCACAGGGCGAAACAGAAACCATCCACTTCTATCTCGATGGTCCGGCGAGCAATGTCGACCTCAACGTGCACGACGACAGTGGACGTTTGCTCTACACGATTCCAGCGGTGAAGTTGGACGAAGACGGTACGCCGTCGGCCTCACCGTGGGATTCGGGGGTCAATAGCTTCGAGTGGCAGCGTCCGGCTGGCAGCGAGGACTACGTCCACGGCCCCAGTGAGACCTTTCTACAGGTCTCGGCGCAGCTCGGCAACGATGACGTACGCGGCGAAGGTGTTGCGATTGGACGGGTGGTGTCGAGCACGTTGGGCTTCGATGCATCGGTCTTGCAGTTGTCCAACGGCAGGCGCGTGGATCTTGAGAATGTCTTCGAAGTTCGCGAAGTGTCGCAGGCAGGAATCTAAGATGGTGAAGCAATGGATGTCTCGCGTAATGGACGCGATCAAACAAGTTGTTCAATTAGGAGCGCCTGGCAGGCGCACCGAGAGGAGTGAGGCGGTCGAATTCAAGGATGTATTCGACCAGGTCTTGGAAGAGGGAGATTGGGTGTGGCTACGGGCCGGCGCCCTCGAACGATCGTGGCGCGCGGAAGGCGCACCGGCACATCTCAAAGATTGACTAATTGATCGCCATTCATCGGATCACCAACTGCGTGATCGCGAAAACAGACAAGCGAACCACCGACGCCGAATACGCGTCGCACATCAAAATGTTTTTTCGAGTTGTGACTCGAAGATACGAGGAGGCAAGTTGTTATGGGACTAACTAACGCGTTGTTCAGCAGTGTGACGGGGCTCGATGCCACGTCGACGGCAATTTCCGTGATCGGAGACAACATTGCGAACGTCAATACCCCGGGTTTCAAAGAGCGTCGTGCCGAATTTTCGGATGTTCTCGGACAGACGATTTCGGGCGGAGGCGGATTTTCGCAAGTGGGCGCAGGTGTGAAGACCACGCGTATTTCGACCATTTTCTCCCAGGGTACATTCGAAAACACAGGCCGGCCGACCGACTTCGCGATCGAGGGACGCGGTTTCTTCGTGGTCGACAGTCCGACGGACTCGCGTTCGTTTACGCGAGCAGGCGTCTTCGGCTTCGACAAGGAAGGCTTCCTTGCGACACCTGGCGGTGATCGTCTTCAGGGCTACAGCGTCGATCGAGGCACCGGCAGTGTGTCCGGCACTTTGACCGACATTCAGATCGACTCGGCCGTGTCACCGCCGCGTCAAACCTCTGACTACCAGTTGTCGGTAAATCTCGATGCAAATGAAACGTACGAGGGGCCCTTCGATTGGTCTGATCCCGATAACACGTCCAACTTCAGAACCGTGGCCACAGTCTACGATTCACTGGGCAACCCACACTCGGCGACTACGTTCTTTGAGAAGGCCGCAGCGCCTGCGACCAACGAGTGGAACTATCACGTGGGCATCGATTCGAGCGAGACTGACACTGCCGTGGCTACGGCCGGGGATTCGTTTGTCGAGATGGATCAAGGGGTGATGACCTTTGACGCGACCGGTGTACTGACCAGTGTTAATCCGGCGAGCGCAGGAGCACTTGCGAATGGATCGGAGTCACATTCGATCACATTCGGCTTCAATGCTGGTGCCGATTCGGCTCAGGTGATCGACTTTAACTTCGGCCCGTTCGCCAACGCGGGCAACGGTGATGCAACCACGCAGTTTGGTGGCGCTGGCAACACGATCAACTCGTTCAGCCAGGACGGGTTTTCATCGGGTACGTTGCAGTCGGTCGCAGTTGGACCAGACGGCACGATTAGCGGTCAGTTCTCAAACGGTGCCACTGTAGACGTGGCTCAGCTCGCGCTTGTGACTTTTCCCAATACGGAAGGGCTCCTGAGTGTCGGCAACAATCGTTTGGTCGAGTCGAGTGGCTCGGGACAGCCGCTCTTCGGTGGCCCCCAGAGTGGCAACTTTGGTTCGATTCGCTCGGGTACGCTCGAACAGTCGAATGTCGATCTCGCCAACCAGTTTGTGCGCATGATCATCAACCAACGCGCGTTCCAGGCGAACACGCGAACGGTCTCCGTGACCAATGAGTTGATGGGCAATCTAGTGAGTCTCGGCTCATAACGCCGTCCCAGGCGAAGCCGCGCGCGTCCGATTCTTGACGGTTCTCGGGCGCGCGCTGGCGGTCGCACTTGCTCTACCCGTGGTATCGTCTGGCACGGGGGGTTCGTTCGATGCGCAAATTCGTGAGAGGGCCGAGGCACGCCAGAAAGGCGATGCCTCATGGGGCACTCGCTTCTTCATTCCTATTATTGGGTCGGCGTCTTCTATTAGACCGCGGCCTTCAATTCGACCGCAGTCTTTGGGCAGGTTCCCGGGGCCAGTTTTATGCGCTCGCCTTGAGCGCGGCGTTCGTCGCAGGTGCGCTGCTGCCGGGTAGCGCCGTGGCTGCCGAGCAAGGAATTCAAGCACCATTTACGCGTGTGGTCATCGACGCCGGGCATGGCGGCAAAGACGAGGGCGCAACCAGCGCCAATGGCATTCGCGAGAAAGAACTGGTTCTCGACGTGGCGCAGCGGCTTGGCAAACTGCTC
>JBLHOB010000308.1:0-4660 GCA_047619425.1 Myxococcota bacterium | reverse complement strand
ATCAATGTGATCGATCGCGCGCAGGTCCATGTCGTACTCAGCGGCGTTTACTTCGTGGACGCGGATATAGAGATGCCCGTCCAGGTTCTCAAGATCAAAGCCGGTCATCAGGTTGGTGGGCTTGTCTGAATAGATCTGAGCGTCGAGCAAAAACGACTTGTAGCCGGCTTTCTGCATGTAGGAAAAGATGTTGGGGTTCTTGAGCGCGCGGAGGTCGCGATCGGGAATCTGATCGACTCGCAGGCCCGATTGCAAGATGATGTTCGACGTGGAGCTCAAATTTGAAGGCGACGATGCGACGCCGTAGTTGAAGAGCTGGTCCGAGATCGAATCGAGATAGGGTGTCGTGTCCTCACTTGCGCCGTTGATCCCGAGCAAGTCTCCACTCACGCTCTCATCGACGATCAGCAGCACGTGATCGGCCACGCGCTTTTCGGTTGGCTCGAGATAGGGCGCGTCACGTCGGCCGTAGAAAAGCAACTGATGGCGGTAGGTGTGTTCGACGAGCAATAGAACGCGGTGGGGCACCGGGACCTGGTAGACCTTTGCGTAGGTGCGATCAATCAGGCTTCGGGCGACTGGGAAGGCGGCCAGCGAGAGTGCCAACACAAGCCACGAGCTGATGCTTGGAAAGTAGCCCCGTGCTTTGCGTTCGTAGGTGCCAAAGATAAGCAGGCACGCGAGTACGGGGAGGGCAATACCGCGAAGGGCGACCGACACGGCAGTACCGATGAACTCGGCTTCCGACCAAAACAGGGCGGCTTCGTGGTAGGTAAACCCGTAATCGTTGAATTGGCGAAAACCCACGTCGGCGGCAACGGTGACGGTTGTAAGCGCGTAGAAAGCTAGGCGCACCGGGCGCGCCTTGTGGAGGTAGCCGACGACTAGGCTTACAAAGCACAGGCCGTACACCGCGAGATAGACCGAGGTGTTGAACAGCGGGTTGGGGATGTCGCGCCGCCCGAGTTGATAGCGGGCCACGTGAAACAAGTCGGCTCCATCGACAAGGTTCAACAGGCAAAGAACTGCCGCGGCAAAGAGCAACAGTCGCGTTGCACCTGCGCGGCTAAACACGCTGATCTCAGACGTCACGGGCCGTGTCACGCTCTTGCTCCGGAGTGTCAAGTTCGCCTGTGGCTTTCATAAACCAAAAGACAGCGAGCACGGGTAGGGCGTACTTCTCCCATGCCGAAAAAGCGTTTAGCACGATGAGCAATTGCATCACTAGGACCCAGAACGCTAAGTCGATCCGGGCAAAGCGAATGCATGTGGCCCATCCGAGTACGAAGAATACGATCATGCGCAAAGGAACGGGCAGCACCTCAGCTGCGCGTCCCGTGATGCCCTGCTTGAGTTCGCCGAAGATCGGTGGATCGATCAGGTAAAAAAGCAGAAGCACCGCTGCGATGACGAGGCTCTTCTTCGTCAAGAATTCGGTGACGAAGTGCCATCGACGAAACAGCACGAATTCGGGCACGACGAAGTAGATGCCCATCGTGGTGAGGAAGTGAATTCCGAGCATGGGTTCGAACACGCCGATGTTGTCGATGTGTCGAGGCCATTCGGTCAGCCCGGCATCGGGGCCGAGGCCGCCGAAGAAGAACACCCAGCCGAGGAGCGTGGCGGCGGCAACCGCGTTCGGTAGCGACTTGCGGAGCGGGGCAAAGTTCTTGCTGCGTAAGGCTGTGATGATTTCGTCAGCGACAAGAGCCAGCGGAAAAACCACCATGTATTGCCGCGTCGCTACGGCCAAGGTCAGATAGCCCGCGCGAGCAAGGGAGTGTTTCGGCATGCGGAAAGCCAGCAGCACAAAAAGGGCTGCGGGTAGATCGGTGTACAAGTGCATGCCCATGGGCAAGAAGTAGGGATAGGCAAGAAGACCGAGTGCGGCGAGTCGAGTGCTTTCGCTGCTCCCTCGGTGGAGTCCCACCAACATCAGCATCCCGAACGAAGCGAGGAAGTTGATGTGCCGTACCCACTGGACGCCGCCCGAGAACAAGCTCTCGAAGAACGACCAGACGAGAAACGAAAGTGGGGTCATCGGTTCTTTATAGTTTTGGATTTCGGCGATCGACGGAGGCCAGTTTGCAGCGAACTCCGACGTCAGTCTCCAAAACTGGACTTCGTCATTGTAGATGGGGAAGGACAGGCCGCGCGTATAGAGCCAGGTCGCTCCGTATACAGCGATGATCACGGCCACAAAACGAGTGCGCGTAAGTAGGCTCAAAAGCGGGTGGTCGGGTGCCGTGTTTGCGGACATTTCCATCTACGTGGCATCGCGCCGTTGCGGGGGGAAGGCTGGATCGTGGTTCAGTACATCGGATGTCTGAAGTTTACCGCTTAGGTCCTTCGCGCAAATTGAGCCGCATTGTGGGCGTCACCGTAGCATATTGGGAAAGTCGTCAGGCTTTGCGTGGTCTTGGAGCGTTGCGCTCGCCGCTGGCGGTGACGTTCTGCGCTGGAGGCTCTCTGTTTTAAGGGGAGCTGGCCTGGGAGGATGCAATGCAGTGGTGCCGGCTTGTGAGTAGCCGTCGCCATCCAGCGCTATTGTCGCATCATGTCATTGGCCAGCTTCACCCATGAAGTAGAGATCCACGTAGAGCTCGCTCGCTTGTATGAGTTTCTCTGCAATCTCGACAACTACACGGCATTGCACCCTTTGATCGAGTCGATCGAAGAATTACCTAGGGCAGATGCGTTGCCCAACGCGCGTCGCTACCGAGTGACCGATCGCATCGCGCTTGGACCGCTGCGCATGAAGGCCGTATATACAGCGGCCTTGGACCCAGTGTCCCCGCACGAAGTGCACGGGCATGCATGGCAATCGCCAGGCATTCGGCTGATTACGGTCTACACCTTGCGAGAGGTAGCGGGAGCCGTGCTTTTGAAAGAGACCGTGTCGGTCAGAGCGCCGTGGTTGCTGCGCCGCTTTGTGACGCACCAAGCCGAGGCATCGCATCGCGAGACTCTTGTAAAAATGAAGGCCTTACTTGAAGCGCAGGGCGACGGCTGAGCCGATTGGCAGAGCGCCCTCAGCTCAGGCTCAAGAGATCGTGGGTTTCCTTCATTTTATCGGGGATCGGGATTCCATACGGGCATGCTGACGCGCACGGCGCCGCGCATCCAGTGCAGACGTCGGCTTGTTTGCTGAGTGCTGCGTAGCCGCGAATCGCTTCTTTCTCCGCGCCGTAGTTTTCGTAGTACATGCGTTGGCGAAGCACGTCGTGGATCGGCAGGCCTTCTGGGCATTGATCGAGGCACACGCCGCAGTGGGGTCGGCAGTGCGACCCCAGTGAGAGCTCTTGATAGTGGTCGAGTATGGCGACGTCACTTTCGCTGGGTCGCTTGCCCGAAGCGTAAAGAAACTCGTCCAGTTGTCCGGACTCCCAGAGAGAGATGACGAGGCCCGAAACGTGCGGATTCGAAAGCACCCACTTAAACGATGCCTGGGTGTAGGAATCGCGCTCATCGCGAGAGGTGAGCAAGCCCTTGTGCATCGAGCCGCGCAGGGTCTTCATCGCGACGACGCCGATGTCATTTGCGGCGGCGCGTTCGATGATCTCTCCGAGGTGGGGCCACGCTCCGTAGTGGTAGGCGAGCATCATGACATCGAAACGATCGCTGCCGATTGCGACATTGGCGATCTGCTCAAGGTTGGGGGTGTGAGTCGAGACACCCAGAAAACGGGCCTTGCCTTGTTCTTTAAGGCGGTCGAATGCTTCGTGGGCGTTCTCGTCGAGCAGTCGTTCGATCGAGTCGCATGAATGGATGTGAATTAAATCAACCCAATCGGTTTGCAGCCTGCGCAAGCTTCCGTCGACGGCTTCGATGTAGTCGTTGACGCTGCTGCCGGGTGCGAGATGTCCAGTGGGAAGACAAAACTTGGTCGCGACAAACATCTGATCCCGGACGCCCTTCATCGCCTCACCGAGCCGCTGTTCAGAGCCCGCCTCGCTGTAATCAGGGGCCGTGTCGAAGTAGTTGATGCCGCGCTCGATTGCCTCGCGGGCAACTTCAACGGTTTGTCGTCCGCCGGTGCCCGAGCCCGAGCCGAGAGAGATGTCAGAGATTCGCGCTTCCGTGCGTCCGAGGCGACGGTATTCGCTAACGCGTGATCCCGTCCAGGCGTCCCGAGCGACGTCGGCTTTGTAGGGCGGACTTACCATGAAAATGTTCTTGCCCGTGACCGTATACCACCCGGAGTTGCGCGTAAGCGCGGCAAACGCGGTGGCCGCGATGCCGCCACCGGCTGCGAGAGTCCCATAGAGAAAGCGCCGCCGGCCACTGGGTGGCGCGCCACTTGCGGCTTCGTCTCCAGATCCAGACCGCGTAGGGAGCGATTGCTGCCAGTGGGCCGTTAAGGCAATGCTTGCAAGCACTGACGCGAGAGTGAGCCACGCCGGTAAAAGCGAGAGGGCCGCCCGGTCGTACCCCTCGATCAATTTCCCAAGTAACCCGCCGAGCAGGTAGTACGAGACTACTGCTGTGACGAGCCAGGCTGCGGCTGCGATACGACCCAAATTTGAACTCCCCTTCGCGCGTCGAGAGAGACTAGGTGCAAGCTCTGACCCAGGCCATAGTGGGACGGCCGAGCGATTTCACAAAGAACAGCAACACGAGGGCAATTTTTGAACACATTCCCTGTCTCGGAACCACTACA
>JBLHOB010000307.1:0-4685 GCA_047619425.1 Myxococcota bacterium | reverse complement strand
CTCGATCACCCCTACTGGATTGAAGACCCCGAGTTCGATCTCGACTTTCACGTTCGCCACATTGGGCTCCCTCCACCAGGTGACCAACGACAGCTCTCCGAACAAATTTCACGGATCGTCGCGCGTCCTCTCGATCGAAGTCGCCCCCTTTGGGAGCTCTACATGATCGAAGGACTCGAGGGCGGACTGTTCGCGCATTTGACCAAGATCCACCACTGCGCGATTGACGGCGCATCGGGCGCAGAGATTCTTACGACATTGCTCGACATCACTCCGGAGTCCCGCAAGGTGGACGCACCGAGGCGCTCCTGGCGCCCCGAAACCCTACCGACCCAAGCGGAGATGTTTGCCCGCGGCGCGTGGGCAGTGGCAGGCACTCCGCGCAAGGGGCTTCGTTTAGCGAGAGAGACGATGAGGAGCCTACCGGCACTCGCGACTTCCTTCGGCATTGACGATGCACCCGGTGCCGCGATGATCAACAACCTGATTGGCCGCAAGCCCGACCCGATGCTCTCAGAAGCTTCGACCACCGCACCGCGAACCTCGTTCAATGACCGCATCACTCCGCATCGACGCTTCGCTTTCGGCTCGCTTTCCCTCGACGCGGTAAAAGAAATCAAGACGGTGTTCGGTGTCACAGTGAACGACGTCATACTCGGCCTGTGCGCCGGAGCACTTCGTCGTTTTCTCGAAGAACGGCACGAGCTGCCGAGTGACCCACTGATTGCCATGGTGCCCGTTTCGATTCGAACCGAAGAGCAAAAAGGGACGTTCGGGAACCAGGTGTCGGCGATGAGCGCTTCGCTTCACACCCACATTGCCGACCCGATCCAACGCCTCGAAGCGATTCACAACTCGATGAAGATCGCAAAGTATCAGCACCAGGCCTTGCCTGCCTCGCTGCTTCAAGACTTCGCGCAGTTCGCTCCGCCCGCGGTTGCCGCGCGCGCGGCGCGTGTCATCGCGCGTGCGACCGTCGCCAACATCGTCGACCCACCGTTCAACGTCGTCATTTCGAATGTGCCGGGTCCGCAGTTCCCCGTCTACAGCATCGGCAGTCGCATGATTGCGAACTTCCCAGTGTCCGCGATCAACGACGGCGTCGGGCTCAACATCACAGTACAGAGCTACAACGGCAGCCTGGACTTCGGCCTGGTTGCATGTCGCGAGTTGCTGCCCGATGTCTGGGACTTGATTGATTACCTGCACGATGGTCTCGCCGAGCTCGCAGGCGCTGCCAAAGCCACGAGTGCAAAGCAAAATGAAATGACGAACAACGACGAGGCATAGGCCATTGGCTAACGGCGTGCTGTTTCTCCCCTTACTTTTGCTTGAGCCCCAACGCGCGATCGTCGAGGCGATGATGCTGCGGCCCAGCGAGCCACTGCTGCGTCGCGCACCGCGGGGCGACGGCCAACCGGTGCTCGTACTGCCCGGCTTTACCGCCGGCGATGGCAGCACGAAAATTCTGCGCAACTTCCTCAAGCGACAGGGCTTTGAGCCACACCCGTGGTTGCTGGGACAGAACATGGGGCCCCTCGGCGACAAGCGAGAAAGGCTTGCCGGCCGCATCAGCGAATTGGCGACGCGATACCGCGAGCCCATTTCAATTGTCGGATGGAGTCTCGGCGGCATCTACGCGAGAGAGATGGCGAAAGAAGCGCCGGAACTCATACGCCAGGTGATCTCGCTGGGCAGCCCATTTGCCGGCGCCGGCCGTGGCAGGCGGACGAACAGTTCCTTGGATCGCGTCAATGAAGAAGACGCGTTGACCCGCAATCGCGAGTTCGTCAAAGCACTACGCACCCCGCCGTCCGTGCCCTGCACCGCGATCTACAGCCGTACCGACGGCATCGTGCATTGGAAAGACTGCATCGAGCCTGAGACCGACCACACCGAGAGCATCGAGGTTGTGAGCAGTCATTGCGGGCTCGGCATGCATCCGCTCGTTTTCTACGCGATTGCGGAGAGGCTCAGCCAAAAAGCCGGGGCTTGGAAGCCGTTTGATCGCAGCGGATGGCGCCGTCACGCTTTCGGCGAGGCCCCATCCGCGGATCAAAACTAACTCGCCAGTTGGCGAGGGTTCGAGAGTAGACGTTTCGAACCGCCCCCTCTCGATTCGAACTCATCGAACTTAACGAGCGACGCTAGAAGATCAGCTCCGGCACCGTCGTCGGCGTCGGCCACTCGTCCATCGACTTGCGAATCTGCTGGCCGATTTCCGACGGATCCCATGCTCCTTCGGCGCCATCCTTGTCGGCAATCTTGTACGCCGCCGGGTAGAGCAGCGAGATGCGATTGCCGCTGATGACGAACTGCCGCCCCGTAATGTCGCCAGCCTCGTCTGAGCACAACCATGCGATTGCGGGAGAGACCTTCTCGGGTGCAAAGCGCTCTTCCGAGCCTTCCGGGAACAACGACGCCGTCATTCGCGAATAGGCGTTCGGTGCGAGTACGTTGACCGTGATCTTCGCCTTGACGGCTTCGATCGCGAGGCAGCGCATGAAACCCGCAATCCCCGCCTTGGCCGCACCGTAATTGGTCTGGCCAAAGTTGCCAACGAGGCCCGAGGTTGAGCTCGTCATGATGATACGGCCACCGGTACCCTGCTCCAGCATCTGGTTGTACGCGGCACGTGTCGGGTGAAACGTCCCCTTCAAGTGAACTGCAATGACAGGGTCCCAGAGCTCTTCGGTCATCTTCTTGAACGACTTGTCGCGCAGGATGCCCGCGTTGTTGATCAAGATGTCGAGCTTGCCGAAGTTCGAAACCGCGGCATCAACCATCGCCTGCGCGTCGTCGGCGCTCGTCACGTTGCCAAAGTCAGCAACTGCTTTTCCGCCGGCGTCGATGATCTCTTTCACCACGCCATCGGCGACGCGAGAGCCGTCACCCGAGCCGTCCAAGGAGCCGCCAAGATCGTTGACGACAACCGCTGCGCCTTCCTTTGCCAAGAGCAACGCGTGTGCGCGGCCCAGACCACCACCGGCACCGGTGACAATCGCTACCTTTCCATCCAATAGACCCATGTTTCGAACCCTTTCTTACGTGTGCAAAGTCGGCCCACTCAAGGGCGCGACGAGATTGACCCACCTGCGAATTGACGCGGGTCATAACCGGACGCGTAAACCCTACGCGCTGGATTGTTGTCGAATCAAAGCGACTTATGCGCTTTTTTTGTCGTCGTCGCCATTCATCAAGCCCGAGTAGATCGACTTGCGCGGAGCGGCAAAGACCTTTCGCACCGCGGGCTCAAAGGCCGACAGTGGCAGGGTCTCATACTCGGGGTCGAAGCTGTTCTGGTCATAGAGTTCGCAGAACTGCGCGCACGCATGCCACCACTCGTGCTCGCGGTATTGTTCGCGTGCGTTGCGGTCCATGCCTAGATGATGGAAGAAGTAGTAGCCCTGAAACACGCCGTGGTGCTTGACGATCCAATGGTTCTCTTCGCTGACGAAGGGCTCGAGGATCGTGGCCGCAAGCTCGGAGTGGTTTGCAGTGGCCAGCGAGTCGCCGATGTCGTGAATGAGAGCGCAGACAACGTACTCGTCGTCTCGCCCGTCATGCTTTGCCCGGGTCGCAGTCTGAAGGCTATGGGTCAAGCGATCGACGGCGTAGCCGCCGGTGTCGCCTCGCAGTAGTTCGAGATGCGAGAGAATCCGATCGGGCAAGCCCGTAAAGTACTCAAGGCTGTGTTGCCCAATGCTTCGGTAGTCCTCGCGCGTGGCGTCGGCCATCGCGGTAAATTTTGTGTCGCCAGCAGCACTCATCTTCGTTCCTCCAAAAATTCAAATCCCTCGATGATGAAACCATCGCGCCGTCCGAGGATGGGGACATCAGGGGCCGGCCGACTATAGCGGGCCACCCCACTCGGCCAGAGGTTTGCGAGTCACAAAGAATGCTTCACCGTCACACGGCACCCCGGTGCGTCCCCCAGGCCCAGGTAGCAACGCGAGTCTTTAGCAGGTTTTGGCGACTGCAGCGCCAGACACGGTGCGGGCCGTGAGAGCCCTCGCCTGCCGCGAACGCAAACCGATTTCCCGAGTCGCCAGCACTCGACTTCTACGCCGAAGAGCCATCCCCTGCCCTCTGTACTTACACACGTTTCGGCATCGCGATGCCAAGCAGCATCTGGCGCACCGCTTCGGAAACAAGTGCCCTCTTAACCGGGTTCCCGCCTTGTTCGATTCCGACATGCGGCATGCCGGGCTCTGGCTGCGCGGCGACACACGTTGGGTCATCTGGACCCGCGCGGGCGAGGGCCCAGAGCGAATTCTGCATCGACCACCGACCGGGTCGGCGACTGGCGGCAGTGGCAAAATACAGAGCGCATCGAGATCCTTCGCCCGGAGCGTGACTGGGAAGGCGCCGCCCAACCGGTCGAGCCCTCCGCTCGAAGCTCAATCGATCGCCCAAGCCGATCATTTGCGCGATCCGTTCGTCTTCGTCGACGGAGGCGACTCCCACCTCGTCTATGCAATCGCGCGCAAAGCCGGACTCGCCAACACTCAACTGCAATCGCGAGTCGCAACCCCGTGACGCAACGCGTATCGTACCCAATCGAATTTACCTCCACGCTCCCACGAAATGGAAGAGGATCCAATGACAAGCGAAGCAACAACGGGACGAGTCGTGCTCGATGGACTGGCGTTTCCAGAGGGCCCACGGTGGCACGAGGGGCGCTT
>JBLHOB010000306.1:0-4689 GCA_047619425.1 Myxococcota bacterium | reverse complement strand
GGCAGCGAAGAACAGAAGCAGGAATGGCTGCCCGGCATGGCCGCAGGTAAAAAGATCGGCTGTTTTGGCTTGACCGAGCCCGACTTCGGAAGCTTTGTCACCGGCATGGCGACCCGCGCCGAACGCAAGGGCGACGGCTGGGTGCTCAACGGCACCAAGCGCTGGATCACCAACGGCACGCTCGCCGACATCTCAATCGTCTGGGCCATGACGGACGAAGGTGTGCGCGGCTTCCTCATTGAGAAGGGTCGCCCCGGCTTCGAAGCACGGGACATCAAGGGCAAGTTCTCATTGCGCGCATCAGTGACGTCCGAGTTGTTCATGCAAGACGTCGAACTGCCGGATGCCAACCGACTCCCCGGTGCCAAGGGCATCTCGGGTCCGCTCGGCTGCCTCACTCAAGCGCGCTACGGCATTGCGTGGGGCGTAATTGGCGCCGCCATGGCGTGCTACGACGAGGCGCTGCAGTACTCAAAGGATCGCATCGTGCAGGGCGGCCCCCTTGCGAGCAAGCAGCTCACACAGCAGAAGTTTGCCGTGATGCTTACGGAGATCACGAAGGCTCAGTTGTTGGTTCTGCACCTGGGTCGCATCAAAGACCAGGGCAAGCTCGAGCCCGTGATGGTCTCAATGGCTAAGCGCAACAACGTCGACATCGCTCTGCAGATTGCACGCGAGGCCCGCGACCTGCTCGGTGCCAACGGCATCGTGGACGACTACTGCGCCATGCGGCACATGATGAACCTCGAAACCGTGCGCACCTACGAAGGCACCCACGACATCCACACGCTGATCCTCGGCGAACACATTACAGGGATGCGAGCGCTCTAGCAGGCTGCGGCAAAAATCACTCCCGTCGCCATGCACACGCTTTTCCGCCCCGCTCTTCGTTGCGAAAAATCACGGGGGCTAGCGCAGCGACTTGCCGACAACCTGGAGCGCTGCTTCGACGCAGCCTCCGTTTTGATCGAGCAGCTGCTGGGCTTCGTCGCAGGGCAGGCCACTGATCTCGACGAAGATCGCCAGTGCGCGCTCTCTCAGCTTCGCGTTGGCGGGAGATAGGTTGGTCATTAGGTTGCCTCGCACCCGGCCAAGCTTGACCATCACTGTCGTGGATAGCGAGTGCAAGATCATTTTCTGCACAAGGCCACCCTTCATGCGCGTAGAGCCTGCGATGACTTCGGGGCCAACCGACGGGGCGATGGAGATCTCCACCGCTTCGGCCAAAGGCGAAGCAGGGTCACATGAAATCCCCACACTTCGCGCACCCACTTCGTAGGCGGCTTCGACGGCACCCAGTACGTAGGGAGTCGTGCCGCTTGCCGAGATCGCAACGACGGTGTCCCCCATGGTGAGACCGCGCTCGCGCACTTCCCAATTGCCGGCCTCGAAATTGTCTTCGGCGCCCTCAACTGCGCAACGAAGCGCCTTCTCCCCACCCGCGATCAGGCCCTGCACCCGGTTGGGTGCAAAACCAAAAGTCGGTGGGATCTCCGACGCGTCGAGTACGCCGATCCGGCCACTCGTCCCAGCACCGACATTGAACCACGTGCCGCCACCGGCGAGCGTCGCCTCGAGCACGTCGACTGCCGCTTCGATCTGCAAAAGCACGCGCCCGACGGCAGCATGGGCAACTGCATCCTCGCTGTGGATGAGTTGCACGATCTCGCTTACGCTGCGTCGATCGAGATCGCGCGCACCTTGGTGAATTGCTTCTGTCGGGCCCAGTCTCGCCATTGCCTGAACATTTCGGCAACCCACCGCAAAAACTGATCCCGTTGGGACCGTGTTTCTTTTGTGGGCCAACGAACCGATAGAAACATCCCACGAACCCGTCGACATTAATTCAACTCGCCATCAGGGCTACGCTACAAACATGCAACTTGCTCTTTCTAAAAAAACGCTCGACTCCCTCGAGTGGCAACAAGTCGTCGAGGCCCTGCTGCGCTACTGCCGCACGCCTCAGGCTCGACTGCGCCTGGGAGCGCCCGAAGTTGCCTCTCAAGACGAGAGCAGCCCGGCCACGAGTTCCAGCACCAATCGAACACAACGCTCTGCCTCGACAGCCACCGAAAATGACCCGTGCGCACTCGACGAACTAGAAATTTCAATTACCGGTGTGCGCGAGCGCCTTGCCGAAACATCCGAAGCGCGAAGCCTGCTCGAGGTAGGGGAGCCGCCGCCGCTCCACGGTGTCGCGGACCTGCGCCGGGGCTTGAGCCGTGCGCGCATGGGCGGTGTTCTGAGCCCGGGGCAGCTGCTCGATGTTCGCAAGAGTCTCGAAGCCATTGGCAGTGTGCAGCGTTATTTCGAGAGCCGTGAAGAGAGTGCTCCGCTGCTGGGCGCACTGTCCGAATCAATCGAGCACGACAAATCGCTCGCTCGAGAAATCGACAACTGCCTGGACCCATCGGGTGAGGTGCGCGACTCAGCTTCCCCCGCCCTCAAAAAGGCGCGTCGCGACTCCTCGGATCTCTCCGGCCAGCTGCAACGTCGCCTCGGGCGCTACTTGCAGGACAGCAACATCCAAGATGCGCTGTCGGATTCATACTTCACCGTGCGCAACGATCGCTATGTGCTGCCCGTCAAGGCAGACTTCCGCGGGCGCGTCACCGGAATTGTCCACGATGCGTCTCGCTCGGGCACCACGCTTTTCGTTGAGCCCGAGGCAGTGGTCGACCTTAACAACCGCTTAAAGCAGGCCGAGCTCGATGTTGCGCGCGAGGTCGAACGCGTACTTCGAGACCTTTCGAGTCGCGTCGCGGCGGCGAGCCCCGGTCTAGCGGCCGCCCTCGACACGCTCTCCCAGATCGACCTTGCTTTCGCGCGAGGACATTTCTCGATCGACACTGATTCGGTCGAACCCACAGTCGAACGTGCCGGCTGTATTGCGCTCGACGGTCTGCGCCACCCGCTTCTCCCCAAAGACGAGGCGGTCCCCAACGACGTAACCCTCGGCGTGCGACACACGGTACTGGTGATCTCGGGGCCCAACGGCGGCGGCAAGACGGTTACGATGAAGGCAGTGGGACTTGCCGCGGTCATGATACGACTCGGCTTGCACGTACCGGCAAATGCCGGCGCTCGCGTTGATCTCTTTGACCAGCTGCTCGTCGACATCGGCGACGGACAAGACCTGCGCGAAAGCCTTTCTACGTTCTCCGCTCACATGGTCAACCTCTCGGGCATCGTCGATGCCGCGACTGACCACACCCTGGCCCTGCTTGATGAAATCGGCGTCGGCACCGACCCAAGCGAAGGCGCTGCCCTCGCACAGGCAATCCTTGAAACCCTCGCGAACCGGGGCGCACGGGTAATCGTAACCACTCACTACAATCTGCTGAAGGAGATGGCCGAAGTCGACGAACGCTTTTGCAACGCAAGCGTCGAGTTCGACCCCGAAACTCTCGCACCGACGTTCCGGCTCCACGTCGGCACGGCCGGAGTCTCCTCCGCGTCGGCCGTCGCGGCCCGAATGGGGATGGCGCCCGAAGTCCTCGCGCGCGCAAACAGTCTCCTTGAAAACGAAGACCGACAACTCGACCGCATGCTTTCCGAGTTAGCCAACAGCCGCGCCACCCTCGAACGCGAGAAGCAAGAAGCAACGCGGCTGCGGGCCGAAAGCGAGACGGCACGCACCAAGTACCAACACAAACTTGAACGCCTGCAGGAGAGACGCGACCAGCTCTACGAGTCCATGCGCGCCGACCTCGACGCAACCTTCAAAGACGCCCATGCCCAAGTTGCAGCGGTGATCCGCGGCTTGCAACGCGGTAGTGAGGGCGAGAGTAAGGCGGCAGCCCACGGCGCAGCCCACGCGCGCGAGAGGCTGTTGGGCCTCGAAAGCCGCACCAATGAAAGTCGGCCCGAACCGTCACCCGAAATGGACCCCGGTCCCGCTGTGGACTGGCGGCGTGCTAAGCCGGGGGACTCGGTACTGATGCCCGGCGGACAAGAAGGCACCCTCAAGTCGCTGCCCGACCGTCGAGGCAGAGTGTCCGTACAGGTTGCGAGCGCAAAGCTTGAGATTGACGCCAAGAAGGTGCGCTGGAGCGCGAGTGCACAGACGGCGCAAGCGAATGCCGAACAGGGCCGCGTGCAATTCGATCTCGCCGACACCGTTGGCGATGAGGTTGCGGGCGGCACAATTGAGTGTGACTTGCGGGGCAAGCGCGTCGAAGAAGCGCGAGACGAGTTGATCCGCGCTCTCGACGCAGGACTGCGCGACGGCAACGAATTACTTCACATCATCCATGGCATGGGGACCGGTGCCCTGCGCAGCGCCGTACGCGAATACCTCGACGCATCGCCACACGTGGTTTCCCATCGCCCGGGTGAGCGCGGAGAGGGCAGCGCTGGCGTCACGGTTGCCGCGCTTCGTCGATAGAGATTGCGCCGCCGGCAGGGCTAAGACTTCGGCCCACCACACGTCAGCCGCAGCGGGTTCGCAACACTTTGCAGCCCGGTTGCAAATGGAATCGGGTAGGTGAGTTCAGCGTTGCAGGGTTCACCCGCGCGTCGCTCCCCCATCGCGTCCGCGAAGTCGGTGCCAACGGAGTAGAGCAAATGCTTGTTGGCGAGATAGCGAATCGGCTCGCCGTCAAAATAGTCGAGAGGCAACGCGGCGAAGTATTCCGGGACCAGTCGTTTGAGATCATCGGGCATCGACCCGCGATTGAGTTCGTAGGC
>JBLHOB010000305.1:0-4690 GCA_047619425.1 Myxococcota bacterium | reverse complement strand
CGTATCGGCCTTTCGGGCGGCCGCTTAACCTGGTTTCTCGCGACATTGCGATCGCACGACCTATCTGCCGGTTGCCGGCGCGTCCGCTATCCTGCGCCACTGCACACCGAAGCTGCACTTTGGAGAGTCCCGTTGGAAAGATCCAAGCACATGGTTCGAGCGAGTTACAAAGCCATCTCCGCGTGCGTCGTGTCGTCGACGCTACGCAGGCCTTTTACCGTCGTTTCGCTGGTTTGCTTCCTCGCCATGAACATCGAGGCCGCTGCCTTCGCCGAGGGGGCGCCTCGGGCCGGAGCGCCTCCCAAAGTCGATTTGGGGCGCCTGCTTCAACTTCCCGACTCCTACCAGCAAGCGTCCGAGAGCCGCCGGGGCCTGACCCGTTCGCAGTGGGAAGGGCGCTTTGAGCGCACGCGTCTCGAATGGAACACGGCACAGGAGGCACTCGAAACTGCCAAGACCGAGCTCGAGGGTGCTGCGGGTGACTCTGGGCAGTGGTCGGTTGCCGCGCCGGGGACATCGCCCAACCCGGAGAACACACCGCTCAGCTATAAGCTTCGCCAGGAAATTCGACGACAGCGCGAGGCGGTCGAACGCACCGAGCGGCTGCTGAGGGATCTCGAGATCGAGGCGAACCTGGCTGAAGTACCGGCCGACTGGCGAGTGCCCGACGTCGGGCAAAAAACCGATGGTAGTGTTACCGACGGCCACACCACCTCGTCTATGCCCCGAGAATTCACCCCCGTCAAACCGTCAATTCAGCGATAAGCGCGCAAGTGCAACCGAGAGTTGCGTCATTTCCAGCCGATACGCGATTGGCAGACGAGGTGAGCCCGGCTAACTTGCTGCCGCCTCGGTACCGAGGCCGCGCAGAGGAGTTTTGAACATGGACGAATCAACCGAAACCCAGGCAAGCCAGGCACCCGCCGTCAAGGAAACCAGCTACGAGCTGAAGGGCAAGGTTGACGCCGTTTCGTATCTCTACGTGATTGGCGGTATTCCCTGCATGATCGCCTTTTTCTTGATCCTCTTCGGTCTCGTCGGCGCGTGTGACACGATGAACACCTACATCCCGGCCTAAACAGCGCCGAGGGTCGTTTGTCGTCCATTTACCTGCCCGTCTCCTTACCGTCTCCTTACCGTCTGCCTTTCCGTCCATCTCCCTTCTTACTATTCGCTTTGAGCCGCTTCGCTACTGATCCCCGTCGAGGGGGCCTGCTTGGTGATAGGTTGGCTTGGCGGATTATCAGCCCGGCCTCATTTGGCTGTGTCTATTAGTTAGTCGCCTGCCGTCGCAGCTGACCGGCTCGTTACCCACGCGGCGCGCTCACCTTGCCTCCGTTCGCAGTCCGCCCCGCGGGTAGGGCCGGTAGCTTCCTGTGCGCACTGGCTGCCGACTCTCATTCACCACCTCCGTCCCAATTGACGTCGCAATTGAGAACCGTTGGGATTGTCCCTCAATTTTACAGTGAGGGACTCAACCCGGAGATGAAGCCTGCCGATAGGCACGGCGTGATGCGAAACGGAATGACCTCATCGATTGCCGCCGGCTTCTTACTGGGACTGGCGATCACCCTTGGCGTTGGATGTGCCGGCATGATCAAGTCGCCGGCTCGTTACAACTATTTCCAGGCTCCCGACAGTGGGGACGCATGGAGTCCAAAGATCGCTGGCTGGCAACGCCGCGAGCGAGCGGATGACGGTTCGTTCTTTTCCGGCGTAAATAGCAACGCCGCCGACGCAGTAGCGCAACCCGTTGCGAGTGAGGCAGCGGCAACCGAGGAAGGGACGCAAGAGTTTCTTCCCGACGACGGCTTGCGTGGCAAGTACTTCGGCTTCCGCTCCGACCGTCGACGTGCGATGGCGCGTGAGCTTGCGGGTTGGATTCAAGGGCAATCGCGTTCGCACTACGTAGCCGACGGCCCGATCGATCATTGGGCCACTCTCGAAGAAACACTGCGTGGCAACGGTGATGATTGCGACGGACTCGAACTTCTGGTTTATCACGCCCTGCGCGATCTTGGCTTTGCCGAAAATGAAGTCTATCGCGCAATCGTGTACCGCCCCTCCGATGGGCAACACCACATGGTTACGCTTTGGTTCGAAGATCGTTTCGATCCTTGGGTAATCGACCCCACCGGCGCCATGACGACGGGCATGCCCCAAATGTCGGGTATGCCGGAGTGGGTACCGCTGAAGGTGTTCAGCGAGAAGGTTGAGTACAGCGTCAAGCGCGATCTCAGCGGCGCTTCCCTCGCTCACAACAACTAGATTGTCCATCCCCGGCCCAGCGGGATCCCCTCGCTCGAATCAATCCATCCACAAGCTCCAGCCTAGCCATCCACTGCCGCCCGGCATTGCTCTCTCGCGCATTGCGGTCGTACGCTTTGCGTCCGGTGCTGGCGCGCTCTCGCCTCGGCTTGAAATGCTGCACTCGACTTGCCGTTGTGAAACCTCCTCAGCAGAACACAGGATCGAGTGATTTGTATCGCGCGCCGATACGAAATCCGTGAGAGGCTCAGGGCTTCCACGTTGGCTTTTGTTGTGACCGCGAACAGGATCGGCATTCATGGATCTCGGTACCGTTGTAGGGCTCGTTCTTGCGTTTGTACTGATCATCAGTGCAATGATGCTAGGCGGAGGTGTGGCTCCATTTATTGATGCACAGAGTGCGCTTATCGTGATCGGTGGAACGTTCGCCGCAACGATGGTGTGTCAAAAACTTCCGTATGTAGTCGCCGCCATGAAGTTGTTGATGCAGGCGATATTCGACAAGACAAGTCCGATGGACGAACTCATCCCCGTCATCATTCATCTCGCAGCGAAGGCTCGCAAAGAAGGTTTGGTTGCGCTCGAGGGGGAGACGATTGATGACCCGTTCATGGCGCGCGGCGTACGACTTGGCGTCGATGGCTTAAGCCCCGAGATTATCAAGAGCACACTCGATAGTGAACTCGCCGCGATGAAGACTCGTCACGAGCGCGGCCAGGCGATCTGGAAGTTCATGTGTGCCACGGCTCCGTCGATGGGCCTCATCGGCACGATCGTGGGCCTTGTGCAGATGCTGCAGAACCTTGATGACCCAGACTCAATCGGGCCCGCCATGGCCGTTGCACTGTTGACCACTCTATACGGCGCAATCTTAGCGTTCGTGATCTTTGGCCCTGTTGCGACTAAGCTCGCCGCTCGGACCGCGGATGAAGTGAGCGCGAAGAAGCTCACGATCGTGGGTGTTGAGTCGATCCTGAAGGGCGACAACACCATGGTGATCCAATCGAAGCTGGAGGCCTTCCTTTCGCCTGAAGAGCGCGAAAAGCTGGCAGCGGAGCGATAAGCCGGTGGACCCCAGCGAAGCCGAGGACCACGTCTGCGAAGAGGGCGCCCCCGCCTGGCTTGCGACCATGGGCGACTTGATGAGCCTACTGCTCGTGTTCTTCATTCTAATGCTCTCGTTCTCGAATATGGATCGTCAGCTTTTTCTTGAGGCGATGGGGTCGGTCAAGGGGGCACTGGGCTTCAAGCTCGAAGATCCCGGACAATTTCGAACCCAGAGCGCGAGCATTGTCGAACTGTCGCCTCAAAAATCGACACCGTTTCTCGACATTATGGACATGCCCACACAGAACAAGTCGCCATCCACTGACGAAGCGATGATGCAGCAAGTTGAGCAATCAATCGCGGAGAACAATCTCTCGCGCATTATCGAGTCAGAGTCCTCGGAGCGTGGGATCATCGTTCGAGTCAAAGGACACGCGCTCTTTCAACCGGGCTCAGACGTCTTGTTGCCGGAGTCGTTCTTGTTTCTCGACGAGATTGTGAGGCTTACGGAAGAGTTCCCGTACGAACTCTCCATCGAAGGTCATACCGACGACAGCCCGATCAAGACAGATCAATTCCCAACGAATTGGCATCTGTCGGCTTCGAGGGCCATTGCGGTTCTGCAGTACATGGTGACGTCAGGTGGCGTCGCGCCCGAGAAACTGAGTGCCGCAGGTTTTGCACATACCCGGCCGCTCGCGGGAGTGTCGGGGGACGAAGGCAGCGCGGCTCATCGCCGGGTTGAGTTCGTCTATCTTCGCGACCCTGAAAAGACGCGAGAATCAAGATCTCGCAAACAAGCGATAGAAGATGAGAACGAGCGCGCTGCCAAATCCGCGACTCTTGTTCCGATCGTGAACCAACTGCTTTCAAGTCCCTGAGTTGCGATCGCTCCTAGCAGCGCATTGATTCTCAACTCGTAAATCACTCACATTCCTACGGTTCGTTCTTGTGTCGCGACGTCTGCGGCCACGCGCCGCTTTATGCGCTGATGCGTTCTCGTGCCCGATGTCGATTTGCATTCCCTACTCATCGCCTATTGCACGATCCCGTTGCTTTCTGAAAATCCATTCAATCTGTAAACGCGGAAAAAAATTCCGGGTCGATCGTGCGGATTGAATCGTTTGTCTTGAAATTTCAGATGCTCTAATTCGGCCGATTTCTGGTGGTAGGGGCCTGATTGGTGATTTTGTTCCGTGTCTGAACCGGGCGGTGAATTGTAAAAGCACTTCAAAGTTCAACAAATACCGCTAAAGACTGCGCACTGCGGACCGATCCCTGAGTTGCCTGTGCAATGCACTTTGCGAGGCGTTCTTGTGAGGGGAACTCAGTGTTAGACGGTCATGTGTTCGAAAGTGAACGAAGAGCAGGTTCA
>JBLHOB010000304.1:0-4706 GCA_047619425.1 Myxococcota bacterium | reverse complement strand
ACCGCCTAGCGCCCCGCCCCGATCAATCGCGACGCGCGAAGCTCGCACTGCAATGAGAGGTGTTGTTCAACTTGGCCAACCAATCGAAAACGCAACGTGAGCTTCGCGTCGTCGTGATCGGCGCCGGAATGTCGGGCATTCTGGCCGCCATCCGGCTTCGGGAAGAAGGCATTGCCGACGTCACCGTCTACGAAAAAGGCGACCGGGTCGGCGGCACCTGGCGAGAGAACACCTACCCCGGCCTCTCGTGTGACGTTCCCTCCCACGTCTACTGTTATTCGTTCGAGCCCAACCCCAATTGGTCACGAGTATTTTCTCCTGGCCCTGAGATCCTCGAATACTTTGAGGGCGTCGCGGCAAAGTACGATGTCCTCGACATCGTGCGCTTGGGCGAAGAGGTCACGAGCAGTCATTTTGTCGACGGACGCTGGCGACTCGAAACAAGCAAAGGACGCACGGACGTAGCCGACGTCGTCATTACGGCGACGGGAGTCCTGCACCAGCCCCACGTCCCCGAGCTTCCGGGCCTCGATTCCTTCGAGGGGGAGCACTTCCATACTGCGCGGTGGAATCACGACTTCGATCTTACTGGCAAACGCGTCGGCATCATCGGTACGGGCTCAACGGCAATTCAAATTGTCGGCGCAACCGTAGACCAGGTCGAAATTCTTTCGCTCTTCCAACGCACCGCTCAATGGGTTCTTCCCCAGGTCAACACGCCGTACACCGACGAAGAGAAGCAGAACTTTCGCGACAACCCCGAAGTGATGACTCACATCTACGAGACGATGTCGCAAACCTTCGAAGACAACTTTGCTGCGGCAGTGATCGACGCGAATTCAGAGCAGATGAAGATGATCGAAGCCGCCTGCCTTGAGAACCTCGAAAGCAACGTTCACGACCCCGAGTTGCGAAAGCGCCTCACACCCGACTATCGCGCCGGCTGCAAGCGGCTCGTCATCTCGGGCGAGTTCTACGAAGCAATTCAAAAGCCCACCGCGAGACTTGTCGACGCGGGCATTGAACGCATCGAAGCCAAAGGCATTCGTACGACGGACGGCGAACTTCACGAGCTCGATGCAATTGTTCTGGCCACCGGTTTCGAAGCCCACCAGTTCATGCGTCCGATGGATATCGTGGGCCGCGATGGCATCAAACTCGACGACGTTTGGAGACGCAATACTCCCGCCTACCGCACCGTGTCGATCCCGGGCTTTCCCAACTTCTTCATGTTGATCGGCCCGACGAGTCCGATTGGGAACTTCTCCCTCGTCGAGGTGGCTGAAATGCAGTTCAACTACATCATGCAGCTAATCGAGAAAGTACGCGGAGGCGAAGTTCGCGAGCTGGAGGCCGAGCAGGCTGCCACCGACATCTTTAACGCGGAAGCCGTTGAAGCTACGAAGGGCACCATCTGGGTGACTGGCTGTCGCAGCTGGTACCTCAACGACGACGGCATCCCGGCCGCCTGGCCCTGGACCCTCGGACGGTTCCGCAAAGAGATGGCAAAACCCGAAATGAAAGACTTCCGAGTCCGTGTCTAGCGCTATTGTTCGCCGACTATTCCTCACTACCCGGTGCCAAAGGAGTTCGTCGGATGAATACCCACTTGAATTGCGTCTCAACTACATCGCGCCAACGCACAGCGATTGCTCTCGCAGTCGACGTTTTGTGCGTCGCGCTGTTGAGCGCCGTGCTCCTACCAAGCCTCGCCTCTTCAGACCAAGAGCTAGACCAAGAGCTAGACCAAGAGCTAGACCAAGACCAAGACCAAGAGCTAGACCAAGAGCAAGAGCAAAGGCAGCTGCTGTGGGGCGACACCCACCTGCACACCAACAACTCCTTCGACGCCTATCTGAACCGCAACATGTCGGCGAACCCCGAGACGGCCTATCGCTACGCGAAGGGGCTGCCGGTCATTCATCCATACCATCGCGCGCGCGTTCAAATTGATACACCGCTGGACTTTCTCGTCGTTGCCGACCACGCCGAATACCTGGGTGTCATGCGCACGATCTATGAGTCGGGCATCCCCAAGGACGAACTCGGAATTGTCGACCACCTAAAGGCCCTCTACGTTGAGTACTGGCTTAAAGATGTCATCGACAGCGACGAAGGCATGGCTGCATTCTCTTCACTGCTGCCGGCCCAGGCTCCGGTGGAAGAAGCCGCGGCACGCGGGCTAGACACTACGATTCCCGGTGCGATGACGATCTCGCGAAATGTATGGCAAGAGGCGATTCGCACCGCAGATCAGTACAACGAGCCCGGCAATTTTACCGCGATGATCGGCTGGGAGTGGAGTTCGATCCCCGGCGGAGCAAACTTGCATCGCGTCGTCTTTACAAGCGCCAACGCCGACGTCGCTTCGAAGTTCCATCCCTTTGGCAGTCAGGAAAGTCAGTATCCGGAAGACTTGTGGAAGTGGCTGGAGAAGACCAGCGAAGAAGTCGGTGCCGAGTTTGTCGCGATTCCCCACAACTCGAACATCTCGAAGGGGTACATGTTCGACGACAAGAGTCTGCGCGGCGTGCCCTTTACCAATGAGACGGCAAAGCTCCGCGCCAAGTGGGAGCCTGTCGTTGAGGCAACACAGATCAAAGGCGACTCGGAGACGCACCCGAGCGTATCCCCCAACGATCCCTTCGCCGACTTCGAAACCTACCCCCACTACATTCAGAACGATCCGCCGCCGTACGACCCGCAAAAGGGTGACTACATTCGCTCTGCCCTTCTGCGTGGTCTCGCCATCGAAGAACGAATCGGGTTCAACCCGTATCAGTTTGGTTTGATCGGCTCGACGGATTCACACACCGGTGTGCCTTCAGCGGAAGAGCCGAACTTCTGGGGCAAGCTGGCGCGCGATTCCATCCCGGAGAACAAGCAGGGCATCAGCTTGGGCAAAAAGGGCCCGACCGGTTGGTCGATGTCAGCTTCGGGTCTCGCCGCAGTCTGGGCCACGGAAAACACCCGCCAATCGATTCTCGAGGCGTTTAAGCGACGCGAGGTCTACGCGACAACTGGGCCGCGTATTGGGGTTCGAGTCTACGGCGGTTGGGATTTCGAAGACGCCGACGCTGAAGCTGGCGCAGTAGAAGCCACCGGCGCCGAGCGCGGCGTCCCGATGGGTGGAGTTCTTTCTCCTGCGCCCGAAGGCGGTGCTCCTCGCTTCCTGGTCCAAGTATCGAAAGACCCGGTCGGAGGCAATCTCGATCGCGTTCAGGTTGTGAAGGGATGGATCGATGCCTCGGGACAAACCCACGAACGCATCTTCGACGTCGCAGCGGCACAAGGACGCGCGAGGGATGGCAAAGGCTCGTTCGTAGCGGTCGGCAACACCGTGGACCCAACGACCGGCGGCTACGAAAACAGCATTGGAAGCACCGAACACACCGTAGTGTTTCGCGACCCCGAGTTTGATGCCGCCATGAGCGCTTTCTACTACGTTCGGGTTCTGCAGATTCCAACGCCACGGCATGCGGTATTCGACGCCCTCGCTCTCGGCCAAGACGCGACCAAAATGGATGGCCCGTGGTGGATCCAAGAGCGCGCCTACACCTCACCCATCTGGTACCGCCCGTAGCGGTGAGCCGTGCGATCAGATCATGGGATTGCACCTAATACCACGAGTCGTACCAGGAGCGACCGCACTCAGAGAGGTTGGCTCGCGATCTTGCGAAGCGCGCCGTCGGCAGCGCGATCGGGGGCCAGGCGTGTGGCCGCATTGCGCAATCGACAAAGCACACGGCTTTGGAGCTGGCCGATGCGCCCGATGCGGCGCGATTGATTTTGCACCCATCGCACTCGCGGCTCGCGCCGTGCGACCCACCGCGCAAGTGAACTCGCAACAGGGCCCACCTTGCAAAGCTCTTCGACGAGCACCGCCGAGTCTTCAAGCGCCATCGCCGCGCCCTGCCCCATGTTCGGCGTCATCGCGTGCGCAGCGTCGCCCAACAGCGCGACGCGACCGTCAAACCAGTGCCCAACCGTAACCTCCTCGAGGTCGTTGTGGATGAGCTCTTCGTCGTATTTAAGGGCCGCCAACACTTCGGGCACCTGCCCTCCGAAGCCTGCAAAACGTTTGCGGAAGCGGGCGAGACGACCGTCGATGGGGTCGGCTTCACCGCGCGGAGCGTTCGCGACGGCAAAGCAATAGAGCTGCTCATCACCGATGGGCGCGATGCCAAACCGCTGACCGGTGCCCCACATTTCGCGCATCTCCACTTGTTCAAGCGGTGACTTCACGATCAACCGCCAACACGTATAGCCGGAATAGTCGATCGGAACCTCGCCAAAGGTGAGTTCGCGCACTCGGGAGCGCAAGCCGTCTGCCCCAATCACCAAATCGAAGCGCTCTTGCCGCCCGTCCGTCAAGGTGGCGTCAACGCCCTCCCCTGTCTGCGAAAGCGACGCGACACTTGTACCGAGTGCGATCGGCACGCCATCGCACGCGCTCAGTAAGCCTTCGTGAAGGGCAGCTCGATGCAATGCAATCGTTGGTCCGTGGTCGGCGCGCAGGATCTCAAAGTTACTGCTACCGAGGGATATACCATTTTCGTCGGTGATCGAACCGCGGCCAAGTTCGAAACCCCGCTCTGCCAGATCGTCCGCGATTCCAAAACCGCGCACAACACGCATGGCATTGACGCTCATGATGATACCGGCGCCAACGGGTGCCCAGCTCTCAGCGCGCTCAACGATTTCGC
>JBLHOB010000303.1:0-4728 GCA_047619425.1 Myxococcota bacterium | reverse complement strand
CCCTGTTGTCCTTGGTGGTCGCGGGAACATTCATGCCGTGCGGCCGGTCTCTGAGGAGGCGACAGGGGAGATCTGGTTTATCGAGTCGCGATCACTCTTCGGCATCAATGGCGCCCAGGACATCTACTACTGCCCGCCTTCCAGCGGCGGTCATCGTGTTTGCAAGGAAGCCAGAATGCTCGGCACAACTCTCTGGTTCCCGGACAACAATTGATCCGAACCGCAGTGACGGGACTTATTGCGCTGATGAGTTCGCGATCTTGAGTTCTCACCGCTGAAGATCAGAACTCGTTCGTGCCGATACATAGTCGGTGTCGAACCCCGCCTTGAATCCAGAAAAATTGAAAATTTTGATTCACGATGCAGACGCCGAGCGGTGTCACCATCTCGCTGGCTTGCTTCGTGCTGAGGGTTGCAGTGTCGTGGAGACAGCGACGTCAGCGGCGGCCCTGGCGAGCCTTGAGCAGGATCCCCCCGCCTTGGCACTCGTTTCTGTTATGTCTAACGACGCGGAAGCCATTTCCCTTTGCGGCGTGATCTCGAAAGGGTTGGGGTGGAATCGCCCACCAGTGCTCATGATGCTCGATCGCGATGACGCTCACCTTTGTGGCCTGGGGCGCCACGCTGGAGTATCAGATCTAATAATGCTCCCGTGTCCCGATGAGTGGTTCGTTTCGAGAGTGCAGCATCACCTCGACGCTGCCCAGGACACGCTGGAGTCACGACGTACCTCGGTTGCTCACGCACACGCCGAGCAACTCGCCCGAATAGGCTCATGGGAATTGGACACACAGACCAACTTGATGCATTGGTCAGATGAGACGTTCCGCGTTCTCGGTCACGAACCGGGAGACACGCCAACCACACACGCGGTTTTCTGGCAGGCGGTGCATCCCGATGATCGAGACATGGTTCAATACGAGGCTGGACAAAGTCTCGGTCGCCTTCACAGCTACACGATTGAGCACCGTATTGTGCGTCCCGATGGAAGCATTCGGTACGTACAGCAACACGGCGAACTCATGGTTGGCGATGGGCGGCACGGTCGCTGGCTTGCGGGGTCCATTCAAGACGTTACCCGCCAGCGGCTCGATCAAGAGCGAATTCGCTACCTCGCCAATTACGACAGCCTTACGGGGCTGGCCAACCGAAGATTCTTCGGCGAACAACTCGAGAGCGTGATTGAGGAGGCGAAGTACGAAGGGCGAACCGCTGCCTTGCTCTATATGGATCTGAATAAGTTCAAGAGGCTCAACGACACACTAGGGCATAGTGCGGGCGACAAGCTGTTGCGCCACGTCGCGAACCTTCTCCGAGCGAATACTCGGGGCGACGACTTGGTTGCGCGGCCCGGACGCAAAAATGCGTCGGCAAATGTCTCGCGTCTCGGTGGTGACGAATTCATGGTGTTGCTTTCAGATATTACTGGGGCGGATGACGCCGGAGATGTTGCCGAGCGGATCCTGGAGCAGCTGCCAAAACCCGTCGAGATTGAGGGACACCAGGTCTCGGTGTTGGGAAGTATCGGCATCGCGATATTTCCAACAGACGGGCTCGATGGCGACGCCCTGATACGCCAGGCGGATACCGCTATGTACGCGGCGAAGGAGGGCGGACGGAATTCATTTAAGTACTTCTCGCCCTCAATGAACAAGGCGGCGGAGCGGCGGCTTGTTGTAGATAGTCGACTTCGCAGCGCGCTCGAAGAGGGACTTCTGGAGGTTTACTACCAGCCCAAAATCGACCTCGTCGACGGAACGGTCTGTGGCATGGAGGCGCTCGCGCGCTGGACCGATGCTGAGCTCGGTTCGGTTTCACCGGTTGAATTCATTCGCTTGGCGGAGGAGTCCGGGCAGATTTACGAGTTGGGGAAGCAGGTCCTCGAAACAGCATGCGACGACACCCAGAAGCTCTTGGAAGATCACGGCTTGCGCCTAAAGGTTTCGGTCAATGTCTCGGGCGTGCAGTTTTCAAAACCTGGTTTTCGCAACGTCGTGAGTGACGCGTTACGCGATAGTGGCCTCGATCCGGCACTGCTTGAACTCGAAATTACCGAGAGCTTGATGCTCGAAGACAACGCCGAGCTGGACGTCATGATGAGCGACCTCAAAGCGATGGGATTGTCGATCTCCCTCGATGATTTCGGGACGGGGTATGCGTCCATCAGCTATCTGACGCAGTTTCCGCTCGATACGCTAAAGCTCGATCGCTCCATCCTGCGAGAGATCACGAGCGACCCCGCCGCTGCCCAAGTGGCGTCTGCCCTGGTCGTGCTGGCCCACAGCCTCGGGTTGGATGTCGTCGCAGAGGGGGTTGATCTCGAAGAGCAACGAACGCTTTTGACGGAGTGGGGCTGCGACATGCTGCAGGGTTTTTTGGCAAGTCCGGCATTGCCATTGGACGAGTTCCTCCAGTTCGCGCAAGTCTGGGGGCGCGAACTTGAGAAACCCGAGAGTTAGGCGACTCGTACGGTTCGCTCTTGAATCGGGCCTCACTGAAGTGGGTCACTTGGCTGGCGACCTTGCACGCAAAAGTGGACTCATAGGAGAAAGCTAGACTTTCTCCGGGAGTACACGATGAGCAAGCAGAAACGAACACGTCGAGTTTTCAGTTCCGAGTGCCGAGCGATTTCGATCATGAGCACCCGATCGCGAAGAACGTGCTCGACCGCAACTTCGAGGCACAACGACCGAACCAGAAATGGGTCACGGACATCACGGGACTGGTTCACCACTCGGACCGTGCAGTTCAACCCAATATGCAAGTAACGACTACCGTGCAGCACTCAAGGATCACAGCATCGAATGCAGCATGAGTCGTCGGGCCAACTGTTGGGATAATGCCGCCGCAGAGAGCTTCTTCGGCACGTTGAAGAACGAGCTGATCTACTGCCGCGTCGTCGCTACATTGTGCGCAGTACCAATACCTTAACCACACCCTACACCGAAATGATGTGGGGCTCGATTAAGCCGCCCGCTGCTGTCTTCGTCTCCTCGCGTGAAGGATGTTCAAGGTGAGTACGCCCACGCCCACGCCCACGCCCACGGCCAGCGACAAGACCAGGCCGGGCTCGGGCACCGTGATGCCGGTGGCCGGCCCCGCGATACTGACACCAGTCTCTGAGTTCGCCTTTTCCGAAGGCAACCCATCGGTTTCGTTCTGCACGCTAACCCGTTGGGTCACAACTCTGAGATCCGCTCACTACATTCCGCGGTTCCAGACGTCCAAAGTCATGCGCTCCCCTCGACAACATCGAACGTCATCCCCGCACGTTCAACAAGTCGCGGGATAAGCGTCTCTCCCAGCGCGGCCGCTGGGGTCCACAGGCCTCCGGGCGTGTCCTTGCAGTCATCGATCAGGCAAAGCGCTGCTTCTGTAATGATCTTCGAGGTGGAGCCGTAGCCGGGGTCTTTGTCTCCGGTTACGCGCACGCGGATCTCGCTGCCGTTGGCGTGCGAACCAATCAACAGAAGCCCGTAGCCGCCGGCCTCACGCTCTTCCTTCGAGGGCCCCTCGCCCGGCTTCGGGCCCCCTTCGCCGGACATCGCACCCGACATGGCCACCATCGCGTCCGCCATTTTGCGACCTGAATCGCCGGGGCCGGCAAAGAACATTTCGTCGTACTCGAAGTCCTTGCCATATCGATGGTCCATCAACGCGTTCGAGCGATGGATGTTCTTCGTATTAATGGGCGCCATGAAGAACGGCGCGACCCAGCCCTGCATGATCTCTTCTTCGAAGACCTTGTCGCCACCCGGTTGTTCGGGGCCCTGGAAACCATTCGAAAGTGAAAAGGGATTCATCAGTGTCGCAAGAAGGCTCGGGTCGGCCTGCACAGCCTCCATCGTGGCTTTGCCGCTCGCTGCGGTTCCACCCGACAACGTGCCGCGCATGTCCATCACACGAGTACGCACTCGTTGGCACGGGCTTCCGAAGCGCTTCTCTGCGGCCTGCTGTAAAAAGAAAACGCCGTGATCGAATGGAATCGAATCGAAACCGGTGGAATGGACGATCCGCGCACCCGTTTCGACGGCGCGCGCATGGAAGCGCTCGATGGTGTCATGCATCCACAAAACCTCGCCGCACAAATCGACGTAGTCGGTGCCCGATTCAACACAGGCTTCGAGAAGATCGTCGCCGTACCAGGTGTACGGTCCCACCGTTGTGAGGACGCAACGCGCGCGCTCCGCCATCGAACGCAGCGAAGCGGAATCATCGCTATCGGCAACGACCAGAGGCGTATGATCAGGGGCACCAATCTCGCTGCGCACGGTTTCGAGCTTATCTTGACTGCGCCCGGCCATCGCCCAACGCACGTCGCCATTTACGCCGTACCGCTCGACCAGGTACTGCGCGACGAGCCGACCGGTAAAACCCGTGGCTCCATAGACAATGACGTCGAACTCGCGATCTTGATTCAAGTGAATCTCCCAATAAGCGCTTGTGTGTACGAGGACAATAGACGCCGACGTTCTCTAGAGCCATCCCTCGGGCCAATGCGCTCTTCCCTAGCCCCCCCTACCAAATAATCCGCCTCATCAACGCTCAAGCCCTTCCCTTGCCTCTCGACTCCCCGCTCTGATGCGCGATCATGCGTGCGCCCCAACGAACGGCGCGGCGAAGCCGCAGTCAGGAGAACCATGCTCGAGCGGCCTCGCTCACATTTTCGATCGCGCACACTACCCGACACCCGGGCCCTCGAAGCGCGAAACGCACGGGTGTCACGGA
>JBLHOB010000302.1:0-4730 GCA_047619425.1 Myxococcota bacterium | reverse complement strand
AACGATGCGCCTGAGTGCCGCCATTGGGCACGCTGGGTCGCCTGTGCGAAGTTGGGTCGTACTTTCCTCGAGTGATGTCTATCCCGTGGACAGCAAACGGCCTCTACTAGACGACGAACGAAGTCCAACCGATTCGGTCGAAGGATCTTTGGGCGCTTCAATCATTGAAGCGGAAGAATATGTTGTGGATGTCGCGAGAAGATCACCTCATGTAAACGTTGCGATCCTGCGTCTTCAGGAACTCGTTGGCAAAGGGGTGCGGGGGCCACTCGCGGCGCATTTTGATCAGAGCATTGTGCCCCACGTTCTCGGTCACGACCCACTGCTTCAGTTTTTGCATCTCGAGGATGCGATTCAGGCGATCGCGTTTGCTGCTGATCTCGAACTTGCGGGCATCTACAACGTTGCTTCGCGTGAGGCGATCCGCTTTGAGGAGCTGATCCGCTTTCTGGGCAAATCGAGTGTTCCACTTCTCCCCATCGAGTCGGGAGCTTTGGCGTCGATAGCGTCCCGGTTGGGACTGCCGAATTTACGGGACGAGCTACTGGCAAAGCTTCGCTTTGGCCATGTTATTGATACGTGCAAAATCGAAGCGGCCGGGTTTAAGGCGTCCGCAGATCAGTTTGATTGCGCGACCGCGATGGGATGATGATGATCAGCTCGTTTGTGATTCGGTAGCGCACCCTCGAATCGGCGACGCTGCCAAAAGCACCGGCCGATGCCGAGACGACGGTGTCGCCTTCTTTGGGTTTACCGATGTCGAGTAGGCCGAAGTGGGCGCTAAAGCCGGTCATGCCGAGGCCGCCCATCTGCTTTGCTAGGGGACCGACGTTCGGATCGATGGGACGCAGCATTCGAGCGTTGATCGCGACTTCGCCGTCGCGTGGCTCGGGAGTCGGATCGTTCGTGAAGGCCCAGTTGCTTGGGTCCGGAAGACTTGTGGGCATGCTTGCAAAGCGCATTTGGGTCGGGAGATTCCCGCCGGTCCTGTCAATCTCTTTGTTGTTAGCAGGCTGCTACGACTCACCGTCGAATACCAATTCGAAGCCGTCTTTGTGCAAGCGGTGCCGCGGCGTGTAGGAGAGCAGCTCAGGCCAGCCAGTGCCGTCGAGTGCTTGGTTAACGCGTTGTTGGTCGTCTGCTGAAAGCGCGTGGAACGGATCGAGCACGCCCTGTACCGAGTAGAGCGTATAGGCCATGGTGGCACGTTGTATCGGAGCACCCCTAAGAGTCGTTTCACAGGTTCCCGTACTGCGCGGCACTTCGGTTTCGTCGGCGGCGTGATCGTCGGCCCAGGCTTCAAAATCGCGCAACACGTCGAGGAGTAGAGGGGCGGCGTCTTGCCCCATGACCTTGAGAACTTCCACGAGACTCGGCGCAATCGCGTCGTCGGCAAGCCACTCGCCCTGAAGCGACGCTCCAGGGAATTTGCAACGTTCGATCCAGCCGACAACCTGAAAGGCCGTGTCCAAGAGCAATCGCCTTGAGACGAGATCGCAAAAGAAATGGCCATCGATCGGCCCCATCAATGCGCAGTCGGCGAAAGACTGACGTTCGCCCAACAGATAGGGATGGTTGCTGAAGTGCGTGGACAACGCGGCGAGTAGGTCGTGGGTGTGGGCTTCGATTTGGGCGCCAGCTTCGGGGGTGGCTCCAACCGCATAGCGTGCCATTACCATGCGGTCCGCGGCTTTGTTGCCCGCGGCCTCGGAGCCGATCATTGCGCTAAAGCGCGCTCGTGCGGACGCCTCTCCCAATTCGCTTCCCCAGCGATAGTGCATGGCGGGGATCAGTCCAAACTCGTCCGCATACAATTCGACGAGATGCGATGCGATGCGTTGGAGCGGGCCAGCTGGAAACAGCGGCGGCTCGGGGTGTCTGGCTTCAAGCAAACGATAGATTTCGGTGGAGTCCTGCCAGGTCTCGTCGTCGGGGCTGATGACGATTGGGATAAAGCGCTGGCCGGTGCGCGTGAAAATCTCACCGAGATCGGCGCGCCGCTCCTCGTACCACAGTCCCTTGTAGCGAAGTGCCGGGCGCACTTTCGCCGAGAAGTAGGAGACTTCGAACGCGTGAAATACGTAGGGGCTCTTGGTTGGGTTCTCGGGAGTAGAAGGCATGTATACGGCCGATGCGGGTTAAGAGGTTAGTGTCGTTGCGAGGCCCAGGAATTGTCATACCCTATGTCAAATCTTAATGTTGGCAACCTTAACCCGCCAAGCCCAGACGGAGCCGTTGGCGACTCATCGGGGTGTTGGGCGTTAACAGCCAATGGCTGCTTGACCTGCTCTTAGTCGCCAACTCGACGTAATGTCAGAAAAAGAGGAACCCGCCGATGAAGACGATTCAAACTCCAGACGCTTGCTTCGAAAACTTGCACGAGTACCCCTTCGCTTCGAACTATGCCGAGGTGCCGGATCTCGAAGGCGGAACGCTTCGCATCCATTACATCGATGAAGGCCCCAAAGACGGGCCACCGGTTGTCTTTATTCACGGCAATCCGAGTTGGTCGTATGCGTGGCGCAACGTTGTGCCGGCAGTGGCGGCGGCGGGGTATCGCGCCATTGCGGTAGACCTGGTCGGCTTGGGGCGCTCGGACAAGCCAACCGAAATGTCCGACTACACGGTGGCGCGTCACGTTGAATGGATGCGCTCAGCTTTGATCGACGTGCTTGACCTGCGCGACTTCACGCTAGTGCTTCAGGATTGGGGCGGGATCGTCGGGCTGCGAATTCTGGCCGCGCATTCCGACCGAGTGGCGCGGGTATGTTTATCGAACACGGGCATGTTTTTGCGCGACCCTGCGAAGCCCATTACGAAAGAAGAGCTTGAGCCTGCCGGCCCGTTTGCTGCATTTCAAAAAATGGTGCGAGAGACTCCCGAGTGGAAGCATTGGGAAACGCTGAACATGATGACCGTATCGGACCTGCCCAAAGAAGTCGTAGCAGGCTACCGCGCGCCGTATCCCGAGGCGAAGTACCTAACCGGCAATCGACAGTTCACCCAAATGCTCGCCACTACAGCCGACAATCCGCAGTTCCCGGACAACTGGGCTGCATGGCAAGTCGTTCAGAAGTTTGAGCGACCCTTTGTCACGATCTATACCGACAAGGATCAAATCTCAGCCAAGGGGTACCAGACCTTTGTTGGCGTGGTGCCTGGCACCGAAGGCCAGCCCCACGAGATCATCAAAGACGGCAGTCACTTCTTTCAGGAAGATGTCTGCGAGACCTACAATGCTTCGCTGATCAAGTGGTTGAAGCAGACGGACTGATTGGATCCGCGCGTACGCTGAACGAAGGGCGGGCTTATCGCTCTGGGCCGTGGGTTGTGCGTGTTAGAAGAGGACCTTCGCTTCGCGCAGCTCTCGCACCTCGTCTATCGACAGGTCGAACGCTTCGCCAAGGACGGCTTCCGTGTCCGCACCGAGAATTGGGGCCGCGCATCGGACTCCGTTGTGCCGTCGACCAAGGCGATAGGGGATGCCAGCGTGGGTGCGTACGCCGACTTCGGGGTGCTCGAGTCGTTCGAAGAAGCCGCGATCGTTCAAGTGCTTGTCCGCGACCAGGTCTTGTGCAGTCTGTGCGGGGAATGCCGGGATGCCGCGGGCCTGTAGGGCGCGAGTTAACTCCCATCTCTCGCGCTGTTGTGTCGCTAGCGCGAGTCCTTCTTCGAGAGCGTCTTCATTGCGTTTGCGATCTTCGAGGGTTGCGAAGCGCGAGTCCTTTGCGAGCTCTGGCGCGAGGGTCTCGCACAGTGCGTGCCAAGCTTCATCGTTTGGACATGCGATTGAGATCCACTCGTCGTCGCCTCTTGTTTGAAAGCAGCCGTGAGGCGACATCCATTCGTCGCGGTTGCCATGCCGAGTGGGCTCGCTGCCGTTCATTGCATAGGCCATCCAGGATTCGACCGAGAACGCCGCGGTCGCTTCCCAGAGTGACACGTCGAGGTGTTCACCGAGCCCTGTTTTCTTGCGAGCTTCGAGTGCGGCGCAAACTCCAAACGCAGCCGTGATGCCCGCGGTCGGGTCTGGCATCGAAATGCCAATCTCACTCGCTCGGCCTCCGACGAACCCAGTGGCAGCGGAAAGGCCGGTGAGTGGGGGGATCGACGGGCCGTACCCCATGTAGCTCTTGAGTGGGCCCGTCTCTCCATAGCCGCTGATACTTGCCAGAATGATGCCGGGGTTGCGTTCTTTTAGTACGTCGTAGCCCAGGCCGAGCCTTTCCATCACGCCGGTTGCGTAGTTTTCGACGACGACGTCGCAGGTTTCGATGAAGTCGAGCAGCAGTGTCTTTGCTTTGGGTTCGGCCAGGTTGAGTGCCACGCTGCGCTTTCCCTGGTTCCATTGGTTGAACATGCCAACCGTATTGAGCGTGCGCTCGACATTTTTTGGATGCAGGGGAAGGCGGCGGTAGAGATCGGCTCGCCCTTCGGATTCGAAGCGAATCACGTCGGCGCCAAGGTGTGCGAGATTCATCGCGCAAAAGGGGCCCGCCCAGGCCCAACTGAGATCGACTACCCGGACACCTTCGAGGGGAAGCTTTGTTTCCCCCGAAGTGCCGGGGACTTTCGAACCCGGCATTGTCCCATTAAGAATCTGGCCGTCATGTTCCCCTAGTTGAGGAGCGCCGACGCGTATCTCGGGTCGTCCGTTCAGCGTGGGGACGGTAGGTGCGAGATGCACGAGTTTACCAGCACCCGAGTGCGAGACTTCGGTGAAGAACGCT
>JBLHOB010000301.1:0-4742 GCA_047619425.1 Myxococcota bacterium | reverse complement strand
AATGTCGACAACGTTTTTGCGGGGCCCAATGGCGATGTCTATGTCTCTGAAGACCCGGGCAACCTGCAGATCGTCGCGCTTACTCCTTCGGGCAACGTAAAGCCCTTTGTTCGAATGGTGGGTCAAACGGGTACTGAGGTAACCGGGCCCGCGCTGAACCCCGATGGGACGCGGCTCTACTTCAGCTCCCAACGCAACCCGGGCACGACCTATGAAGTGACGGGCCCCTTCCTCGGCCGGAATTGAGTGTCGATGTTGGGCGACAAGGGTCGAAGTGTTCTGCTCGAAGTGCTTGAGCTTGCGTGCATCCGATTGCCACTCCCGACCCTAACGTGACGGCTCGGGCCGAGTGCAGCCTCTACGTCGGTGCTGACGCGAGCATGGCCGCGGCGATGAAGAACGAACCGCGGCGAAGCGACGAGTTGGCAATGCTGCTGAAAGAGAGGTCTTAGGCGTCCGGTCTTTGGTCCGCCACCGCGCGGAGGCGGCTATTCGATATAACCAAGTTCGCGAAGGGCGTCTTCGGTTTGTTGATCGAGGTCGATCGATTCGGCATCACCCGGCTCCCATCCACCTGCCCAGTCGAGCAAGCGGGCTTCGAGGCGGTCAGCGTCTTCGGGTTGGCGTTGTGCGAGATTTCGCCGTTCGTCGGGATCTGTTGCGAGGTTGAATAACTCACGTCCGCCCGAGTCCGAGGTGATGAGCTTCAAGTTCTTGACCTGAATTGACTTCAAGCGTCGATTGAACTTGCTGAAGTCAAAGTTCGGATCGATTGCGTGAAAGAGCTTCTCCTGGCCGCCGGGGCGCATGTATTCAGCGTAGACAGGACGCTCCATAGAAATGGGGAGCCCGATCAGGCTGCGCCCCTCCATTGCGGGCCATTGCTCCGTCGGCCACTCAAGCACATCGAGGATGGTGGGCATGATGTCGACCAGCTGCACCGGCTCGTCGCGAAAGCTTCCGCGCGTAAAGGTTCCCGGTAAGCGCATGATGAGCGGCACCCGGAGCAGACTTTCGTGTAGAGAGAACTGATGCTCCATCAAACCGTGGTCGCCGATGTTTTCTCCGTGATCGCTCACAACCACGACAAGCGTGTTGTCGAGCACCGAGGCCGGGCCGAGGGAACGCAAAATGGTTGCAACGCGCTCGTCGGCGTAGGAGACCTCCGCTTGGTAAAGCGCGCGAAGAATCGAGAAGTCGAGTCGCTTGAAACCCAGTTTTCCCATCATCTGCAAGCGGGCGTGACCCTCTTCAACGCCGCGAAAGTTGTCGATGATCTTCGCGTCGAGCTTTGGGACATGGATGGCTTGTTGAGCGGCGGGTGGGGCGTAGGGAAGATGAGGCGTCATCAAGTTTACAAACAGAAAGAAGGCTTCAGACTCATCGCGCGCTTCTAGCCACTTGGCCACGCGCGCTTCGGTGGGAGGTGGCGTCTTGTGGGCTTCCTGCTCGCGCCAAGTTTCTTCAAAGTGGTCAAAGCCCCGGGCAAAGCCGTGGGCCTCGATGATGTGTGGGTTCTCGGAGAACCCCGCCGTTGCGTGCGTCCGTCCCAACATTTGCGAAAGAGTGGTGCGCTCTTCCCGAATACCGCCACCCTCGGCGTGAGCCCCGTGTCGCGAGGGATAGAGGGCAGTGAAAATTGAACCGTGCGAGGGCAGTGTCCAGGCTGAGGTCGTGCGTGCATTGCGAAACAGGACGCCCTCTGAGGCGAGCTTGCTAAGGGTAGGCGTGTGAGCATCGGCACCCCCGTACCCCTCGACCGCGTCCGCGCGAGTCGTGTCGAGCACGATCAAGACGACGTTTAGGTCTTTGACGTCGGGCGGGGGAGATGCTTGCTCACAACCGAGTCCAAATGCTGCAAGACAACTGAGCGTGATTGCTGCAAGTGGTCTCGCGCGAAGGGCGGGCTTTCTTCGTGCAAGCTCGGGGCGCTTCAACCGGGGTGTCCTTTTCGATGCTCGATTCACGAACGGAGGTTTAGCCATCTTTGAGGGAGGACGTTACCCGGTCGATCAGTGTTTCTGGCTCGTAGGGCTTGCCGAGAAAATCGATGCGGTCGGTTACACGGATGCGTGTTCGCGCAATCGAGTCGGTGTAGCCGCTGGAGATCAGGGCGGGCACCTGCGGCGACAGGATGCGAATTTTCTTGAGCACCTCTTCGCCGCTGATGTCGGGCATGGCGAGATCGAGCAGCACCAGGGCGATCTGGTCCGCATGCTTTTCAAACAACTCCAAGCCCTCGCGCCCGCCATTTGCGTTGAGAACGTCAAACCCGGCTCGCCGCAACACAGTTTCGGCAAGCTCGCCGACAAGTTGGTCGTCGTCGACTACGAGGATGGTTGCCGATTGGTTTAGCGGTGGGCTGTCTACGACCTCGAGTTCAGCCTTGCGGGTGCCTTTCTGGCTTGCGACGGCTTCGACCGGTTGGGACGGAAACAAGATTCGAAACTGTGTCCCGGCTCCCGGTTCGCTCGTTACGGTGATGGCGGCGTTGTGGGCGCGCACGATTCCGTGCACCACTGCCAGTCCGAGCCCGCGTCCGGTGAGCTTGGTTGAAAAGAACGGATCAAAGACGCGTTCCCGGGTATCTGCATCGAGCCCCGGCCCGTCGTCGGCGACTTCGAGGTAGACGTACTCACCTTCGGGCAGCTGCGCCGCATGGCGAAGCCCCGCTATTGGCGCCTTGCCGATATGCATCATGCCGGTCCGAAGCTCAACACAACCGCCATTGTCTCCCATCGCTTCCGAGGCGTTCGTGATCAAGTTCAAGATGACTTGCCGAATCTGTCCCGGGTCACCCGTGATGTCTGGCAGGTCGGCGTCGAGATCGCGTGCGACCCGAATGTGCTGTTGCGTGCCTGCTTCGATCAACTCGCTCATCTCGAAGACTAAGCGGGTAATGTCGAGGGGTTCGGGAGAAACGGAAGCACTACCCGAGTAGGTGAGCATCTGCATCGCGATCTCCGCCGCGTAGCGGGCAGACTTGCGAATGCGATCGGCGCGCGAAATCAGCGGCGAGGTTTCAGGTAGGGCGTCGGCGATGATCGCCGCGTTGCCCAAGATGACACTCAGCAGGTTGTTGAAATCGTGCGCGACGCCGCGGGCGAGGGCGCCGAGACTTTCGAGTCGTTGACTCTCACTAACGCGCTCGCGCAGAATCACGTTTTCTTCATCGGCTTGTTTTTCTCGAGTGACATCGCGACCCGTGGCGTGGATCTTTAAGACTCCCGTCTCTTTGTCGCGTTCGCCCATCATGCGCCCACTGACCCAGTGGTCCGCTTCCGAACGCGTTGCGATGCGGGTTTCAAAGTTGGTGACACCCTCGGCAAGGGCAATCTCGAGCTTCTTCTTCAGTTTTGGCAGATCGTCGCGATGGATCAGGGTTTGCCAATCGCGCCACTCAACGGGTGTCTTCGTCTTGCTCTGTAACGAGAGCGAGCTCAACGCCCCACGAGTCAACCATTCTGTCTGCAATTGGCCATCGGGTTGCACCGTTGCAGCGAAATTGAAGTCTGTCAGTAAAGACGTGATCCTGCGGTGTTGCTCGTCACGGGCGCGAATCGTCTCTTCGGCCTTACGCCGCTCTTTTACTTCTTCACTGAGCTGCGCGGTGCGATCTGTGATGCGTTGTTCCATCTCGGTATGCGCAGCGCGGAGTTTTTCGATTGTCTCGGCGAGGGCGGTCGCATTTTGGTCGCGCTCTTCGGAGGTTTTGGTGAGGCGAGTGCCGACCAGCTCAAAGACTCCGGCAAACTGCAACGTTGCGATCGGAAGGCCGGCGATCAACCACACCGCCATAGAGTTCCACATCTCGAACTGCATCAGGCTGTTGAGCGCAGCGAGCCCTTCGACCCCCGCCATCACAAACAAGCCCAATGCGACGAGTCGTTGGATCACGGTGCCGTGAGCACGCGCGGCTGGCATTGCGATCATGCCCGCAGAGATACACAACGCGGGTTGGGTCAGCAGTGCAAGTTGATCGACGATGGCCTCTTGCCCCAAAATCGAAAACCCGCCCGACACCGCGCATAAGACCACGCCCGCGATAGGCAAGAGTCTCGGCACATCGCGTTCCGCGTATCGATACGCGCCCGAGAGCATCAACAATGAAAACAGCGGGCCAACCGAGGCGATGATTCGATTGCTCGTAATCGGCGAAAGCGGAAGCCAAAGAACCCCGGTGCTGACTACGAGTACCATCCAGCCGAGTAGCCAGTCGCCCGACGGGCCGACTTTAAGCTGGCGCCATGCGAGCCAACTGAGCAGCAGCACAATGACGATCGATGTAAATACGGTTAGTACGACCCAATCCATACACGCCCTGTCGCACGTTGTTACCCACAAGGAAACCCGGATCTACTGCTTCCGGAACCGAGTTGCCGAAGCGCTAGCCATGGCACTACGTCAAACGGCGCAATTGTAACACTGTGTTAGGAGGCGTTGGTCGAGAGAGATGCAGGCTGCTTCAAACAACATCCAAAAGTGTTCGACTTGGATCCCCTGCTCGGCCAGACGCCTCCATGGCTCGAAATGCTCGCGCTCACCTGAATAATTGATCAGATCAATACGAAGTCCAAATTGTTCTACTTACTCAGCTTTCCGCCGGCTTTGATCCAAGCTTGAATGACTTCGGCGCCTTCCTTCGGGTTGTAGAGGTCTTCTTGATAAGACCAGAGTCCCTCGCCCGCATACTCGAGAATGGTCACGCATCCAAAGCGGTAGAGGTCGCTGCCACCCTTCGG
>JBLHOB010000300.1:0-4764 GCA_047619425.1 Myxococcota bacterium | reverse complement strand
GGCCTCGATCAGGATGTCACCGCCGCTACCTATGATCTCTTCCTCCCATTCGCTTTCTTCGGGAGCCTCTTTCTCGTGCTCGTCGCTCACTGCCATCCCTTCCCATCGCGCGCATTCAACGCGGCGCGCGAGGTCAACTTTTTTGAATCCAAGGCCGACGCAACCAGCCGAGAGAGCGACGTGCGCTCTCTCGGCCTCGTTACTTCGTCAATCGCAGAGCCGCTACATAACAGCGCCTCCGACTAGCGAGCCCCAAGTACTAGGACTCTTTTTTCTCTTCCGTAAACTCAGCGTCGATCACGTCATCGTCATCTACTTCGGGTGCCGCCTCGGTCGGAGGTGCCTGACCGTCTGGACCGGCTTCCCCTTGTGTCTGGTACAGCTTCTCAGCGACCTTATGCAGCTCGGACTCAACCCGTTGATGGGCCGCATCGATTTTCTCGAGGTCATTGGTTTCGAGATCCGTCTTGGCTTCGGCGAGGACGGACTCGAGGTTCGCCTTCTCATCGGCATCGAGAGAGTCACCATTTTCGCTGATGGTCTTCTCCGCCTGATAGATCATCGAATCGAGTTTGTTGTGCTTTTCGGTGCTCTCGCGCCGTGCCTTATCGTCCGTGGCGTTGGCTTCGGCTTCCGAAACCATGCGATCGATTTCGTCACTGGAAAGACCGCCGGTGTTCTCAATGCGAATGGACTGTTCGCGGTTGGTCGCCTTGTCGGCGGCCGAAACCGAGAGAATACCGTTTGCATCAATGTCGAAGGTCACCTCGACCTGCGGCACGCCGCGCGGTGATGGCGGGATGCCATCGAGAATGAAACGCCCGACGTCGCGGTTATCCGCAGCCATCTCGCGCTCGCCCTGGAGCACTCGAATCTCAACCTGGGGCTGATTGTCGCTGGCAGTCGAGAAGACCTGCTGTGCCCGGGTCGGGATCGTCGTATTGCGATCGATCAACTTCGTCATCACGCTGCCGAGAGTCTCGATACCGAGGGAAAGCGGTGTGACGTCAAGCAGCAGCACGTCCTTGACCTCGCCAGCCAAAACGCCGCCCTGCACTGCCGCACCAATGGCGACCACCTCATCGGGATTTACGGACTGGTTCGGCTCCTTGCCAAACAACTCCTTGACCTTCGCCTGTACCAGCGGAATTCGCGTGGAACCACCGACGAGCACGACTTCGTCGATCTCGCTCGGTTTCAGGCCCGCATCGGCAAGTGCCTTCTTGCACGGCTCGAGCGCGCGCTCGACGAGGTCTTCGATCAGCTGCTCAAACTTCGAGCGGCTTAGCTTCATCACGAGGTGCTTGGGGCCGGAAGAGTCCGCGGTGATGTACGGCAGGTTGATGTCCGTTGACTGCGCCGTTGAAAGCTCAATCTTTGCCTTCTCCGCCGCTTCACGCAGACGTTGCACCGCCATCGGGTCGTTCATCAAGTCGATGCCGTTGTCTTTCTTGAACTCCGTCGCGAAGTACTCGATCAAGCGATGATCGAGATTGTCGCCGCCGAGGTGCGTGTCACCGTTGGTGGCCTTTACCTCGACAACGTTTTCGCCAACTTCAAGGACGGATACATCGAACGTACCGCCGCCAAAGTCAAAAACTGCGATCTTTTCGTCTTCTTTCTTGTCGAGGCCGTAGGCCAACGCTGCAGCCGTGGGCTCGTTGATGATGCGCTTGACCTCGAGGCCCGCGATGCGACCGGCGTCCTTTGTTGCCTGTCGCTGGGCGTCGTTGAAGTACGCCGGCACGGTGATCACCGCTTCGGTGACTTCGCCACCGAGGTGAGCTTCCGCTGCAGCCTTGAGCTTGCCCAACAACATCGCCGAGATTTCCGGCGGTGCGTAGCTGGTGCCATCCACATCAATGACAATCGAACCGTCACTGCTGCTGTTCACCTTGTAAGGAACGAGCCGGACCTCTTCGGAAACCTCGTCGAGCCGTCGTCCCATGAAGCGCTTGATCGAGTAGATCGTGCGCTCGGGATTCGTTACGGCCTGTCGCTTGGCGATGGCACCCACGAGACGCTCGCCATCGTCGGTGAAGCCGACAATTGACGGCGTCGTGCGCCCACCCTCTTCGTTCGCGATTACGGTGGGCTGGCCACCTTCCATCACGGCCACAACCGAGTTGGTTGTCCCGAGATCAATTCCAATAATTTTGCCTGATGCTGCCATCACTTCCCCTTTTCACTTACATTTCATTCACGTTTTGCGTAAATCACTCGCGACCCTGGCCTCGGTTCTGCGTACTGGCCTAGGCATAGGACCGAACTTCGCGAGCAATTCCTGTTACTTCCACGCGGCTCACCCCCTGAGCGCCACGCCATTTTCTTGCAACGCGTCGAAAGCTGGAGCCGAGACCCCGCATGTCAACGGCAGAGGGACATATTTTGCGCCTCGAACCACGGATCCCAGCGCACGAGTCGCGAGATTCGCCCCCTGGCTACGGGAAGATTCCAGCCCTCCTCCCGACGGATGGGGCCGAACGCGGGGCACCTTCACGGGGTCCACAAGCTAAGGAAGCAACCTGCCGATAGGCAGCTCAAATGGAAAGAGTGTCACTAAACCCCTGAAAATACGAAGGTTTGAATTGAGCTGCCTCGATCCGAGGCTATAATTCTGCGCTCCACGGGATTGGCGAAGTGGTGGGGGAAAAGGTCCAAAACACGTGGGCTAGGAGGCTCTAGTTGCACGCGCGACCTGCCGAAAAACTTCGGTAAAAACAGATTAAGGTGGCCCTCAAGTGATACAGGGGCCCGAAGACACGAAGCTGAAAGCACTTGAACGCAAGGACGGCCAAACGCACCGCCGTCCGCACAAAACCCGAGTCACTCGAGCTTTAAGGCACGAGTGGTTGGCGCGGGTGGCAAGAATCGCTGGGTTCGCACAACGAAGTTGAGAAAGGGTCACATCCGGGTATGGGCCAACTGGGCATTCGGATCATCAACATTGCGCTGTTTACAGCGAGCTGTTTTTTCACGGCCGGGGTGGTTAACCACGTCGCCGAGAGCCAGCTTGCGCCCGATTACGTTTCGGCGTTTCAGCCCGCCCCACCCAGCGAACCCCGCCAGGCCACGTGGGAAGAACGCCGTTCAATCCTCGACCGGAACTTATTCGGAGCGCAAATCGCCAGCGCAAAGGACGCGGTCGAAGAGGCCCCGCCGCCGCCTCGACAAGAAGAGGCCGCGCAGGAAACCAAGCTCCCGATTCAACTACTCGGCACCATGGCAGGCCAGCCTGCCAGTCTCTCAACGGCCGTCATCAACGACACTCGCGCCAAGAAGCATCAGGTGGTTCGCATTGGAGACACGCTGAAGTCCTTCGACCACGTCACGGTGACTTCGATCGAGCCGAGACGTGTGTTGTTGCGCAATCGTACGGTTGTCGAAGAACTGTTGTTGGTCAAAAAGGAAATAGGCAGCAAGACCGAAGGGCCAAAGGCCGCGCTTCCGGGCAAACGCAATCAACTGCAGAGGCTGCGCGACCGCCGCTCCCGCAACAGCCGCAAGAAGGACAAGCCGCCGGAGCCACCCGCAAACCAAACCAGCATGCCGCAGCTCGGCAGTGCCCTCACCGCCAATTTGCTGAAGGACGTCAAACCTGAATATGACGAGACGGGCAACGTCACTGGCGTGCACATCGGTAACATCGCGCCGGACAGCCCACTCGCAAAGGCCGGACTCGAAGCCGACGACGTAATCGTCAGCCTGAACGGCCTCGACATTGACAGCGCCGGCGCAGCAAGACGCGTCTATCGCGAAATCGCCAAGTGCAAACCGGTCAGCGGAACCGTCCGCGGGGCATCTGGAACACGCCCTCTCGAAATCGAAAATCCCTGCGCGCTGAAATGATGCGCGTTGAAATGAATTGCTTGAATTGACCTGCGGAGATCCTGGGTGGAAACGAACAGAAACCAAACATTGAGATTGTGGGCCGCGCTACGGAAGCGAGTGGCACTGCTGATTGTTGCGTGCGCGATTTCGCTCTCGCTGCCGATCGGCATGGCGGTTGCACAACCGAGCGACTCCAAGCTCGAAGTGGACGAGTCAACGGGCAAGGTACGCATCGATTTTGATGACACCGAAATCACCGCAATCATCGATGCCATTTCAATGCTTTCTGGCAAGAACTTCATCTACGACGACCGCGTTCGCGGCAAAGTCACGATCATCTCGCCCAAGCCGGTCACCGTGTCAGAGGCATGGGCCGTGTTTGAGTCGGTGCTCAAGATCAAGGGATTTACCGCGATCCCCGGCCCGGCAGGCGTGCTCAAGATTGTCCCGCTGCGCGATGCCAAAGAGTCCAACATTGAAACCATTCGCGATGGCCGCGAGAGTGCCAATCGCGACCAGTACGTCACGCGGATGATCCCGCTCCACTACATCGACGCCACGGCGATCTCGAACACCCTCAAGCCGCTCATTTCGAAAGACGCAGCGCTTGTTGTTTACGCACCCACCAACACCATCATCCTGACGGACACCAAGAGCAACATCCGACGCCTACTCGGCATTCTCGATGCCCTCGACGTTGAACTTCACAAAGAAGAGCTCGCTGTCATCAAGATTCTCTACGCCGATGCGGAAACCCTCGGCAGTCAGATCACCAACATCTATGGCGGGCAATCGGGCGGTAAAAGTTCAACCGCGAGTAGTGCCCGCAAGTCGCGTGCGACGCGGCGAGCGAAATCGACGGCCGACACGTCCGGCGGTGGCCTCGACGCCGCGCAACGTGGTGAGGTTCGCATCATCACCGAAAGCCGCACG
>JBLHOB010000299.1:0-4772 GCA_047619425.1 Myxococcota bacterium | reverse complement strand
TCTTCAGCCGCTGCTGCGGCCGCCATGGCGTCGGCTTGCGGGTCAACCTGCGTTGCGGCTGCTCTGTCGGTGCCTTTTGCGTTCATGCCGTACCACGCCGCACCCGCCAGCAATGCAGCAACAATCAAGACGGCGATGCCGATAAGGAACATCTTCTTTGTTCGGGGATAACCGCTGTTGTCGAAGTCACCGTCGCCCATGCTCATATCTTCAAACTCCTCGTCTTCGTAGTCCATCGCCGGGCCGCCCGGGGCTACTAACGCACCCGCTGCTGCCGGCACGGCCATAATCTGCACCGTCACATTGTCTGGAGAATTCTGCTCGACGTTTACTTTGTCGACCAGCTGTCGCACGGCGTTCTCCGGGCTTTCAAAGCCCATGATCGCCGCGATGTCCGGATCCCTCATATAACCGCACAGCCCGTCGGAGCACAGCATATAGATATCGCCGGGCTCAATGGGAAAGCTGCGGACGTCAACCTCGACGCGACTGTCCGGGCCAATTGCTCGATTGAGCTCATTGCGCCGCGGGTGGGTTTCAGCCTCTTCCGCGCTGATGGTACCGCTGCGAACCCAGTCCATCACAACCGAATGGTCATCGCTCAGCTGCTCGAGTTGGCCATTGCGATAGCGATACGCGCGACTGTCACCGACCCAGCCCAACCAAACCGTATCGTTTTGATCAAACAACAGGGCTACGCCGGTCGTCCCCATCCCGCGCAAGCTCTCGTCGGCTTGCGCGGCACCCCATACGGCGCGATTGGATTCTTCAAAGCCGTAGCGAAGGCGCTCGGCCGGGGTGCCTTCTGCGGTTTCGAAGATGCGCGCAACGGTTTCGATACACAGGCGGCTCGCGGTCACGCCTCCGGCGTGACCCCCCATGCCATCAGCCACAACAAGCAGGCGCTCACCTGCAGCGCTCGCGAACTCACCGCAGGCATCTTGATTTTCTTTTCGTGTGCGACCTACGTCGCTCAACGAAGAACTGATCATCTGGTCGGTCGCAACCACGAACCTCTCCAAGGTATCTCTCGCCGGGCCAAAGCTTGAGCGCGAGATCATACTCAATGCCCCAGCGGTGCGAACCGCCAGAATTCATCAATCACTGAACCCTTCGCAACTTGAACGAACGAGTGGCGTCATCTGCAAAGTCGCACAATCGCACAATCGCGATCGATAGCGCAACGACCGAGACGGGTGCCGCAATGATCAGTGAGAGGCGATCTTGGGATGCTCCGTCACTTGAGATTGCCCGGAGCGAGAGCGACCCACACTCCATCGCCATGCATCGCGCGTTTGCACGATCTGTGAGACCAAACGGTGGTGTAGTGCATGGCCACCGCGTTCGACGCAAACGCGCCCGAGGACCGGAGCGCCGAGCAACGACAGATCTCCAATGAGATCAAGAACTTTGTGGCGTACGAACTCGTCCGGCCAGCGCAGCCCGCCTTCGTTCACAACGCCCCCATCGTCGAGCACTATTGTGTTTCCGAGCGAGCCCCCACGCGCGAGACCCGCTTCGCGCATAGCCTCGACTTGCGAAAGAAACCCAAAGGTCCTCGCTCGGGCAATATCTTGTACGAAATTTGCGCGATCCATGTGTTCGATTTCGATGCGCTGGTGGCCGATCGCCTGATGCTCAAAGTCAATTGCGTAGACGACGTGAAGTTGTCGAGCCGGCTCAATGCTGATTCTTCGATTTCCGTCTGCGATTTCAATGGTTCGCAACATCTCGATCACCGGTTGCGTGGCCGCCTGCTCATGAAGCCCAGCGCTGGCAAGAAGACCTGCAAATGACGCGGCACTTCCATCCATGGCGGGGACTTCAGGCCCGTCGATTTCAACACGAGCGTTGTTCACGCCAAACACGTAGAGCGCCGCCATCAAGTGCTCGATCGTCGAGACACTTGCATCGCCAACGCCAATCGTCGTCGCATTCGAGGTCGACGTGACATGGTCTGCGTGTGCGAGTGTTTCCAACGAAGTCGAGCCGCATTGCCTGACAAAGCGTATGCCGGTGTCTATCGGTGCCGGTCTGAGAGTGAGTCCGACCGACTCCCCCGAATGCAATCCGATCCCCGAACAGCTGACCGTGCTCGCTAGAGTTTTTTGGTAGTGAGGTCGTGCTGCCGGCATGCTTTGTGTGCTGATCTCGTCTCGCGAGGCCATTGCCCTCATTGGCCAGAGCGGCAAAGTGAGCGTTGACCACGGCTGTAGAATCGCGCCCTCAGAGTGTAGCCCTGCCGCGCGACAACCTCGAACATTACGCACGGGTGCGCAGTGAGAAAGCAGTACCAAATTGCGGTTGAGAAGAATGCCTGCACGCTCTCGGCGCGAGGCTTGCGGTCAAAGCTCGGTTAGCTGCTCTTGGCCTTCGCTGCCTTGCCGGCGGCAGTCACTTGTCCCATCGAGGCTTTCACTTCGCGTAGGATCTCCCGCGCCGACTGGTAACGGGCCGCAGGGTCCTTCTGTAGGCAGCGGTTCACTACTGCCGCAAGCCCAGCAGGAAGCTCGGGGCGAAGCTCGCGTACGTCAGGCGGCGGGGTGTGCACGTGGTGATAGGGGATGTTGCCTTCCTTAAAGGGAACCGTCCCCGTCGCCATCTCAAACATCGTCACCCCAAGCGAATAGATGTCCGTACGATGATCGATGTTGCGACCCAACGTTTGCTCAGGACTCATGTAATACGGAGTACCCGACACGACGGTTGTGTGATTGCGCACTTCCTCAACGACCTTGGCCAAGCCGAAGTCCATGATCTTGGCCTTCTTGTCTCGCGTCCACATGGTGTTCGCACTCTTGATGTCGCGATGCACTACGCGATTTTCGTGCGCATACGCGAGTGCCTCACTCACCTGCACTAGAACGTGTAGGATGCCGGCCGGCGAGATCACGCCGCGTCGACGGATGATTTCCTTTAGCGTCGTGCCGTCCACGTATTCCATTGCGATGTAGTAGCGACCGTCTTGCTCGCCGGTATCGTAGACCGTAACGATGCCGGGATGATTGAGCTTCGCCGCCGCCTTGGCTTCCCGCATAAAGTTTTTCAGCGCCAGCTGGTTTTCGGCCAACGTGTCGGGCAACACTTTGTATGCGACGATGCGATCGAGCGCCGTGTCTTTTGCCTTGTAGACGATTCCCATCCCGCCACGGCCAAGCTCACCGACGATCTGGTAGCGCCCAGGTTGCGACCCACCGCCGGCGACACTGCGTGCTGCCGACGAAACGTCCTGAGACTCTACGGGGCCCAGCTGCGCCACGAGATCGCGCGCCTCGATGACACGCTGCTCGACGTCGCGGTAGTGATAGTCAAAGGCGAGGATCTTTTCGAAGATCTCAACGGCCTCTGCAGGCCGATTATTGGACGCATTGAGCAAGCCCAGGGAATAGAAGACTTCCAAGTTTTCCCGGGACAATTCGTCGTCGCCGATGGCTTGCTGCAGTTTCTTGATTGCCAGCGAGAGCTGGCCGCGACTGCGAAAGATGTCACCCAGTAGCGCCGACGCGCGTGGGAAGCCGATGTCCTCGGGTTCAACCTTCTGTAGTGCCGAGATCGCCTTCTCGTCGATGCCTTCGCGGTGGTACACCTCACCCGCTGCTAGGAAGTCATCGCCCTTCTCGAGCAACTCGGCTTCCTTCGCGGGCTGTCCCGCGAGCGCCCAACACTCGGCTGCCTCGACAAACCGTTCGGCGAGTTCGAAACACTCGGCCGCCTGGTCGCGATTACCGGAGGCGCGATACATCTCCGCCGCTTGCGCATAGCCACCCTGTTGCTTATAGCAGTGCCCTGCGCGCTCGTAGTCCTCGAGTTGCCGGTAGAAATCGCCCGCGTCAAGAAAGTCACCGGCTTCTTCGAGAAAGCCAGCAGCCTCCTTGATCTCGCCGAGATCACGGTGATGTTCGCCGAGGATCCGCGCTGCAGCTTCCGTCTCTCCCAGTTCGCGCAGGGCGTCCGCCGCTCGAGGCAATTGGCCCGCGTCCCTGAACAGCGATGCAGCCTCGGCAAAGCGCTGAAGCTTCAACGCGACGTCTCCCGCCTCCGCATGCAAGCCGCCCTTGCGCAAGATCTCCATCGCGAGCTCGGGTTCCTTCGCGCGCATGTACAACTTACCCGCCTGCCCGACGAGTCTGTTCATGTCGGCGATCACCTTGGGGTCGTTCTGCAGCGTGTTCGCGCCCTCTTCTTTGATGACTTCTTCCAAGCACTCGGCGGCGAGACGCCAAGCCTTGCTCTTGACGTAACACTGAGCTGCGTGGCGCTGAAATTCAGCTTTGCGATAACACTGCGCCGCTTGGAAAAAGTCTTCAGCCTTTTCGAACATCTCGGCGGCCTGAGTGCGATTGCCCGTTTCAAGATGGCATTCGGCAGATTTCTGCCACTCTTCCTGCTGCCCATAGATCGTTGCAGCTGAGTTCGGATTGCCCCCCTGCAGGTAGAGCTCGGCGCACTCGAGAAAACGATTCTGGTCGTGGCGAATTTCCGCCGCGCGAACAAAATCTTCCGCCTTGATAAAGAACTCGGCCGCCTTGTCCATCATGTCCACGGAGAAGAGGATTTCTGCCGCTTCGTTGAATTCGCCCTTTCTTGCCAGCGCGTTGGCGCGCTTCAGGGCCCTCTTGGCCAACGACTTTTCGACGGGGACTAAACCGCTGTCGAAGCTGCCGGACTCACCAGTCATGTCGGCAATTTCGCTGTCGCGACCCATCATGCCAGCTGCGAGGATCATCATCACACCGACGGGCGCTAGGACAAAGCGCAGCACGCCGGCCAGA
>JBLHOB010000298.1:0-4799 GCA_047619425.1 Myxococcota bacterium | reverse complement strand
CGCATCCCCTCTGCCAACAGCGCGCGCACCGGCGCGATGATTTTCATCGCCGCTTCGGGCCTGCGTCCCGTCTCGAAAACGAACTCACCTTCGCGCCAAGCAAGCATGCGAAACAGAGCTTTTTCGCCCGTCGCGCTCCCACTCTCGGCCTGGAGCACTTCACCGTCTCGCAACAACACAAAACCGTGCTCGCGCTCGCCGTGGGTCGCTTCGCCGAGCAACGCAATGTTCTCACCGTCCCCTTCGCGGTCGAGCGCCATGCGACCACTCTTCCGGGCCAAGTGGGCAACCTGCAACAAGTCGGCCAGGGGCAATTTGGCGAGATCGCCGCTTACCGTATCTCCGGCGTTGGTGGCGTTCTGCAGTGCCTCAATGCGCTCGCACTTCGTAAGCTGAAGCCCGATTACACGCAAGACTTCTTCGTGTTGGGCACTTACGGAAACCACGACATCGCCGACCTCAACGCGGTTGGCGCTTGCGCCATCCGGGCCGAGCATCAGGAAACGAACCCCATGGGTTCGAGGATTGGCACGAAGAATCTCTGCCAGCTTCACGCCACAAACCAACGGCAGGTCCATCTCGCAAACCACCAGATCGGGAGGCGTTGCGAGCGCAACCTCGAGGGCCGCGGCGCCGTGCAATACAGCTTCGGCCTTCAACCCCTGCTGATTGCACGATTGCGCAAGACGCTCCGCGCGATTGCGATTGCTGTCTGCGATCAACACACGGCGGACACGTCCGCCCGCTTCTGCGACATCTGCAAAACTCATTAAGCCGCTGCTCCCAATGGCAAGCCCAGATCCTTTTGGAACTGAAAGGCGAGGTGTTCGACCAGGCTTCGATCGTCGGTATGAAAGAACCGCGTGCCCTCAGCACCAGCACGATGAGCGCTCACCAACGCGTAGACGGGCCCCTCTCCGTAGTAGAGGGCAAAGGGACGATCCGTCCCCGCACTAGCCGTTGACACACATGTAATTGCCGAATTGTCGGAACAAAACTCACGGGCGTCTCCGACGACGACGATTTCGGTTTTCGTCGCGAGTGCGGCGAGTCGGCCGAGGCCTTCTTTCACCACGCCCAAGCTCGCATCTCCCGGCGAAACAAAGAGTAAGCCACGATCCCGGGGCCGTCGTTCGATCTCATCGAGAAGCAACCGCGTCGCCTCCGAACTCATGGCCGAGCGTTCGTTGCCGCCCTCTTCGAGCAGTCGATCAATCGCGCGTGAGAAATTGCAGCCACCAATATTCAGTGTGCGCAAAAGACTCGTGCGATCCTGCTCGAGGCGCTCGTCAAGCACGCGTGCGAGTGTCTCCATCTGGCTTCCATCGGTTGGATAGGTGACCACGGCCAGCGCCAAACTTTGCACCAACTCGGGCGCGGCAGAGACCAGAGCTTTGTTCTCAGAAACAAGGGTTCGAATGCGCTGTTTGAGTACCGCTGCACCAACCGCGTCCGTTTCGGGAAGCATGATGTCGTAGCGACTGACATCACGAGAGGCCAGTAAGTCGGTACTGCGAAGCGCTGCGCCAAGTTGTTCGCTCAGCAGCGCGAGCCAGCTGGGAAATCCTGCTTCAGACCACTCGGCACGCCGGGTCCCGATTGAACCGACGTCGATATGGATCATCGAAAACGAACGACCGAAGCGCGCCGCCTTTTGCATCTCGTTGCGCACGGCGTCCTGGAAGAACTCGTCCGTGTAATTCCCTGTAACGGGGTCACGCAATGACCGGCACTCGAGTTGCCGAAAACGCAAGGCATTTACCGCGGCCTGCGTCCCGAGCCCGGCGAACTTTTCGGCAGAGGCGCGCTCGCGATCGCCGAACGTCCCCCCTTCAATCGGGTCGGTCAGGCGCGCGATCCCAATCAACTGGCTTCCGAAACGAAGCGGCACAAAGAGTGCACTGCCCTCGGTACCATCCGGGCGCGGCAAGACGACCGACTGCCCCCTCTCGACTAGAGGCGACAGCGTGGGGTCGAGTTCACTCGCATCCACTACCTCGGCTTCCTCTTCGACTCTGATTAGTCCGCGAGCGCTCTTCAATCCGAGCGTCACGCTCTCGAGAGAATCGGCCAACCACAACACGCCACCCTCGGCGCGGGTCTCAAGGCACAGACCTTCGATCAACCGTTCACAGAGCGGTTCGATGGCAAGCCCCGCATGCAGGCCCGAAGCGCGCTCGTACAATGAGAGCACGCCCATGTATTCGAGATTTTCACTCATCAAGCGAGCGTGTTCATCGCGCAAGCGACGGCGCTGGAGAATCTTATCAAGCGAGCCCACAAGCGCGTTGCGGTCAAAGGGCTTCAGAATGTAGTCGGTGGCGCCCTGCTTCATCGCTTCGACGGCCGTCTTCACGTCGACGACGCCCGTCACCATGACGATGTCCTGCTCGGGTAAGCGCTCCTTAATGAGGCCGACAAGTTCGGTGCCATCGACACCGGGCATAACAAGGTCCGTTATGACGATGTCGAACGCATCGCGCTCCAATGCGTGCAGTGCCTCTTCGGCACCCGGAACCGTCTCAACCTCGTAGCCCTCTTCGCAGAGCAGCCCTTCGATGAGTTCTCGAAAATACCGCTGATCATCAACCGCCAATATTCGCGCTTTGGGCATCCCAATCCTCGCCGGGCCGACAGGCCACCTTGACCGCGAGCGGGGGCACTCGCAGTATGCCGGGACTTATCGGCGAACCGGTCACTGGGCTTCACCAGGGACAAACGATTTCAGATTGAATTAGGAGCGGACTAAGCCAGCGGTGCGCCAATCAGGGAGTGAGGGGTCGCCTCGATGACTTCAACTTCGAGATAACTGCCAGGCGCTGGGCGCACACTCGGATCAGTCGTCACATTGACCACCCGATGATGGAGGTCTCGACCGCGGATTTGACCGCTGCGTCCCCCTGGACCTTCGACGCGAATCTCCGCGCGTTCGCCAACTCGGCTGATGTGGTAGTCGAGGGTCAACTGGCGTTGAAGCTCTTGCAGTTGGGTCAGGCGGGCCGAAGCCGTTGCCGCCGAAATTTCGACGTCTGCAAATTCAAGAGCCTTGGTTTCCGGTCGGCGGGAGTACTTAAAGGAGTACGAGTCGACGAAGCCGACCTCTTTGATCAGCGACAGGGTGTCGCGAAATTCGGCGTCCGTCTCTCCCGGAAAGCCGACGATCAAGTCCGTTGTCAGCACGACATCCGGCCGCAACGCGCGAAGGCGCTCAACGATTCCGACATAGTCGCCACGGGTGTAGCGACGACGCATTTTCTCAAGCACGCGATCATTGCCACTTTGAACGGGCATATGAATGTGGGGACACAGGCTTTCGAGATCGCCGTGGGCCGCCAGCAAGGCGTCATCAAAGAACAGCGGATGCGGGCTCGTATAGCGAATGCGACGCAGGTCGGTGATGGCGTCGAGCCTGCGGAGCAGATCTGCGTAGGGAATTGTCGCTGCATCGCTCGCACCCGTTCGCACAGCACGGCGCGCGTCGTGTCGTCCGTAGGCATTGACCGTTTGACCCAGCAAGGTGATTTCGCTGATCCCGTGCTCGACCAGGTTTTCGACTTCGCTGACGATGCTATCGGCCGAGCGGCTGATCTCGCGGCCGCGCGTGCGAGGCACGACGCAGAAGCTGCAGAACATGTCGCAGCCTTCCATCACAGTCACGAACGCGTGCCCGGTGTTTGCACCCTGATAGGCGGGATGCCGCTCCGGCAAATCAAAGCGGTCCTGGGTGACGAGTTCTTCAGTGCGAACACTCGATTCGCCCGCTGCGGCACCCTCGAGCATCGCCGGCACTGCGAGCAGATTGTGAGTGCCGAACACAAGGTCAACGTGTTCAAAGCGACGAAGAATGGTGTGGCCTTCTTGCTGCGCCACGCAGCCCCCAACGCCAATCACCCGACCGGGCTTGCTGCCCTTCCACTCGCGTAGACGTCCGAGGTCGCTGTAAAGCTTATTTTCCGCTTTTTCGCGCACGCTGCAGGTGTTGATCACCAGCAGATCCGCCTCACTCTCGTCGTCAGCCGCCTCGTAACCTGAGTGATACAGCAGGTTTGCGAGCTTCTCGGTGTCATGGACGTTCATTTGGCAGCCGAACGTACGGATTGAAAATCGTTTGGTCTCGGTCATCGGTTTTTTGGGGCTCGCGGGGCTTCGGGTGAACGGGGCGGCGGATGCTAGCAGGCCGGGCCACAACCTACTCATCCTTCAGGCAAGCGTGCGCTTCAACGCCGGGTTCGACTGAGCGCGCGACGCTCTGGGTCATGCACCTGGGTTGCGCATCGCATGCCGCAACACGCACTTTGCCAGGAGCCGTCGTCTCAGTGCGTGTTCACGTGCTCCAACCCATCGCCCACGGCGGAGCCTGAATCACTCGGCAAAGCCTTTGTAAAACGCGCCCAGGCTGCGTCGAAACACCTACAAGCGAAGTGCCGATGGGCTCTTTTTACGTATCCGGAGAAAACGCAGCGAGAATAATCTGATGTTTCATTTGGTAAGCCGCTGGAAAGTCACACTTTTTATCAGCACGTTCGGCCAAATTCAAAATCGTGTTTGACAAATCGGCTGGGCACCTCATAATGGAATCCATCGAGACGGCGTCATTGGAACTAACCAGTCATTCGCTACTCGATCAAGCCAAGCAAGCGAACCAAATACAAGGATTTCCAGGTTTCGGAGCGGCGGTGGATTGGTCATTTCTGATGGAAATGTCCAACCTCTCACCCCCCATAATGAGTCCACCGCCCTCCCCCTGTAGAACGCCCCGCCGGCCAAGCCGACGGGGCGTTTTCTTTTTGGGCAGACTG
>JBLHOB010000297.1:0-4805 GCA_047619425.1 Myxococcota bacterium | reverse complement strand
GCGTCGTCGAGCAGCACCATGGCACCGTGGGCCTTCGCGCTTTCGACCATCCTGGCCAGAGGCGCGATGTCGCCGTCCATGCTGAAGATGCCGTCAAGCGGCACGAGGACCCGTACGCCGTCGCCCGAGACTTCACCCAAGATCTTGTCGAGGGCCGCAACGTCGCCGTGATTAAACACGCGTGACTTCGCGCGAGACAACCGCACGCCGTCGATGATCGACGCATGGTTGAGGGAGTCGGAAACAACGAAGTCGCCTTCACCCACCAAGGCGGGGATGACGCCCAAGTTGGCCGCGTATCCCGAGTTAAAGAGCAACGCGGCTTCGCATCCCGTGAAGTCTGCGATCTCGGCCTCAAAGGCTTCGTGCAAATCCAAGTTGCCGGAGATCAATCGCGAGCCACCGGCCGCACATCCATAGTCGCGCGCGGCTTTCGAAGCTGCCTCTACAACAACGGGGTGATGGCTCAAGTCGAGGTAGTTGCTCCCGGCAAACAGCAACACTTCGTTGCCGTCGAGCATGACCCGCGTGCCGTGGGGGCCACTTAGCTTGCGCAAACTTCGATACGTTCCGCGCTGCTTGATTGCGGCAAGTGTTTGCGTTGCGATTTCGCGAAGTGACACGTGTTAGCTCCGGGCGCTGATCTCGGGCTTGAGCAAGTCGCCCAGCGGCCCGGGCAAGCGAAACTCGCCGGTCTCGGGCGTGGGGCCGTCGTAGTCGGAGTTGCCACTTACGGTGAAGCCCGCGTCGGCGATCATGTTGTAGGTCGCGTTGGCGTCGTCGCCGCGGGTTGTGAGGTAGCCCTCAACAAACAGCGAATTCGCGGGGTACAGACCCAGTGGCTGCATCGTGCGCAAGTTGCCTTCGCGGCCGCCCGCGATGCGGATCTCTGCGGTGGGGTTTACGAAGCGCATCAACGACAAGACGCGCAAGCAGTAGGTGGGGGTAAGCGAGCCGTCTTCGAGCACGCGGTTGCCTTCGATCGGGATCAAGAAGTTGACGGGGATCGAGGGCACCTGGAGTTCGCGCAGCTTGAAGGCGACCTCAACGAGGTCGTCCGTGCCTTCCCCCATGCCGACGATCAAACCACTGCAGGTCCCGATGCCGTTGTTGCGTGCAGCTTCAAGGGTTGCGACGCGGTCGGCGTAGGTGTGGGTGGTGCAGATCTCGCCGTAGCGCTCTTCGCTGGTGTTTAGGTTGTGGTTCAAACGATCGAGGCCCGCTTCGGCCAAGATCTTTGCGTGCTCGTCACCCATCAGGCCCGCGCTGAGGCAAACCTCAACCGGGTGTCGGCTTTTGATCTCTTTGATGAGCTTGGCGAACTTCTTCGTGCGCTCGATCGTTGGGCCGCGGCCCGAGAGCACCATGCAGTAACGCGAGGCGCCGGCGCGTGCGGCCTTCTCGGCCTCGTCGAAAATCTCTTCGTCGCTCTTCATCGCGTATTTGCGAATCGGCGCGTCACTGTCTTTGTTTTGCGAGCAGTAGCCGCAGTCTTCGGGGCACAGGCCGTTTTGGACGTTGTTGAGAACGTGCACCATGACTTCGCGGCCGAAGTGCTTCTCGCGCACTTGCATGGCGGCGTTTAGCAGCGGCAAGAGTTGGACGTCTTCGCCTTCGACGATCCAGCGCGCCTGCTCGAGGCTCGGGGCGGTGCCCGCGAGGGCGAGTTCGGCGAGTTCGAGATACGGATCGGTCACGGTGGTCTCCGGAGATGGGTAAGTTGATGGGTAAGTAGATAGAAGGACGGTTTTGGTCCCTGCCCAGCGCTGTAAACCAAAATTCACTGCTGGGTTTACAGCTTGGCGCACTATACTGCGGGCTGTGGCCAAACCCAAGACGATTTACAGTTGCAGAGAGTGCGGCGCCCAGCATCCACAATGGCTAGGTCGTTGTAATGAATGCGGAAATTGGGACAGTCTCGACGAGGAGGTCGTCGCTTCGGCGGCTTCTCGGGACGCGATCCCGAGCCAGGCGCGCGACCTGCTTGGCATGTCTGGCCCCGGGCGCCACGAAACCAGCAAAATCCGCACGCTCGGCGAAATAGAGCCTGGGGACGTCCCTCGTTTGCCCTCAGGTATAAGCGAACTTGATCGCGTACTCGGTGGCGGCTTTGTGCCGGGCTCCGTGGTGCTTTTGGGCGGTGAGCCGGGGGTCGGGAAGTCGACTTTGGCCCTGCAGCTGGCGGCGCAGATCGACGCCGCAACGAAACGCGAGGGAGGCGGCAGTCGCAGCGTCCTCTATATCAGCGGCGAGGAAAGCCCTGAGCAGATCCGGTTGCGCTCCGAACGGCTCGTCGAGGACGGCAGCGGGGTCGCGATTCTGGCTGAGACCCGGGTCGAGAGTTTCGCCGACGCGTGGAAAGAGCTGAAGCCTAAGGTTGTGATCATCGACTCGGTGCAGACGCTGCAGACCTCGCGAGTCGAAAGCTCGCCGGGTTCGGTTGCCCAGGTGCGCGAGAGTGCTTCGCTGCTTGCAGCCACCGCAAAACTTCACGGCACGACACTCGTGCTTGTAGGCCACGTCACCAAAGACGGCAGCCTCGCCGGGCCACGCGTGCTCGAGCATCTCGTCGACGTGGTGCTCAACTTTGAGGGCGATCGCAACCACGCCTTTCGCTTGCTGCGTGCGAGCAAGAACCGCTTTGGGTCGACACAAGAAGTCGGCGTCTTCTCGATGGTCGAGACCGGACTCGAAGCGATCGAGAACCCCTCCGAACTTTTCCTGGCCGAGCACCGCGACGGCGCACCGGGTAGTTGCATTATCCCGCTGCTCGAAGGATCGCGGCCCATGCTGGTTGAGATTCAGGCCCTAGTCGCCTCGGCCACCTATGGCACACCGCGAAGAACGACGATCGGTTTTGACGACGGCAGAGTCGCGCTCATCTTGGCCGTGCTCGACAGACGCACGCCGGTTGAGTTGGTTTCGCGCGATGTCTACGTGAATGTCGCGGGGGGAGTTCGCATTGGGGAGACGGCGGCCGACCTCGGGCTCGCGCTCGCAATTGCGTCGAGTGCTCTCGACATTGCGCTGCCTGCGGGCACTGCGGCGTGTGGTGAAATTGGGCTCGGGGGTGAGGTGCGGCGTGTTTCACGCCTCGATCTTCGGGTGCGTGAACTTGGGCGCCTGGGTTTTAAGCAGCTCCTCGTTCCCCCCGGTACACGCAAGGCAATCAAGAAGTCTCCTTGCACCCTGATCGAAGTTGAAAGCATTGCGAACGTAGTCGCATGGTTGCAGGAGGCCCCCATTTCACGTTCGTGAACTGGCGTTAAGCGGCTGAATTCACACAGCTTTCTTGCATTTTTGCCTTTGACACATGCGTGAGACGCGGCTAACTTGGCCACTCGATGTCAGACTCCTCCAACGAAAACGCCGCAACACCGAACAGTGCTCTCGACGAGCGAATCGCGAGTCTGTTTGGACGAATGACCCAAGGCCTCGAGCTTGTCGACCGCGCCATGCGAGACCAACTCGAGAGCGCGAGCGACATCATGCCGGTCATTGGCAGCCACGTTCTTTCTTCGGGTGGCAAGCGTCTGCGTCCAATCTTGGTGCTGCTCGGTGCAGAGCTTTGCGGCTATACGGGCAGTCGTCGGGTGCATCTTGGTGCCGCCCTTGAGCTCATTCACACCGCAACGCTTTTGCATGACGACGTAGTCGACCTTTCCGATCTTCGTCGCGGCCAACCTTCCGCCAATGCCATCTGGGGCAACCGCCGCGCGGTGCTCGCCGGCGACTTCTTCTATGGCCGCGCTTCGAGCATGATCGTCGAAGACGGTAGCCTCGCGATCCTCGAGATCTTCTCCAACACCATTCGCATGATGGCCGAGGGCGAGTTGATCCAGCTGCAACGCAGCTTCGACACCAACGTAAGCGAGCGCCAGTACTATCAGGTGATCGAGCGAAAGAGCGCCGTTTTGCTCTCCGCCGCCTGCGAGATTGGTGCCGTACTTGGCGATGTAACGCGAGGCGAAGTGCGGCGCGTATCAGAGTTTGGTCGCGAGTTGGGCATCGCCTTTCAAGTGCGCGACGACGTGCTGGACTACGAAGCCTCCGAAGCAACGCTCGGCAAGCCTCCTTGTGCCGACCTTCGCGAAGGCAAGGTGACGTTGCCTTTGCTGCTTACGCTAAAGCGCTGCACCAATAGCGAGCGTGAATTGGTGGCCAGTATCTTGAAAACCGCAGCCCATGTCGCGGTAACGAACCCCGGTGCTGCGGGCAGCGACGAGGCCGCGCCCCCGGCCGATCTCGATCGCGTGATCGACTTGGTCGATCGCTACCACGGTGTACGCGACAGCATGAAGCGCGCCGAAGAACATCGCGAGAAAGCCGCCGCCGCAATTGCTGCCTTCCCCGACAGCGACGCGAAAGACGCGCTTCTAGACCTCGCCGAGTACTCGGTACTGCGGGACCACTAGTTCTAAGGCCCCGCGGCCAGCTCGGAGGGCGTGCAGGGCTGAGACAGCCGGCACGACGAGTACGACAAGTACGAAATGCACCACCATCACCACCCCGCGGTCCCGCGGAGTAACAACATGACAGGCACGACGAATACCCGACTGACTAAGTGCGCACGTTCGCGCACCACTATGTCCTTCACTGCGCCAACCACAGCGCCAACCACAGCGCCAACCACTGCGCCAACCACCATGGCCACCACGAGGCCCACCACCGCGCGCGCAACATCGCACGCACCCACGCGCTTGGGCACACCTGTGCGCCGGAGCCTGGCGCTCGCGGCCACGCTGATCCTCGCCCTGGCGAGTGTCGCTCAGGCGGCGGAGAGCACCGCTTCGCGGCTCACCGGC
>JBLHOB010000296.1:0-4821 GCA_047619425.1 Myxococcota bacterium | reverse complement strand
TCGGAACCAGCAATTGCGAGTACGGTCTTTGTCATGACGCGGGATCTTAGCCGAATCCACCAAGAGTCCGATATTCTCTTTGGCTCATGCCGCAAAGAACCCATTTGAGTTTGCAACGACGGTATTTTCGCCTGCTTCGGCGGTCGGGCGTGCTTTTGCAGGTGTCGCTACACGTTGTGGCGCTGGCGATCGCAGGGCTGGCGGCTGCTGAAAGCGCAAGCGATCAACCAGCCGCGCAAACGTCTCCATCGACGGTCATTCTGATTTCCCTCGACGGCACGCGTCCGGTCGACATTGGGTTTGGGACATTGCCAAGCCTAGTTGCGTTGTCAGCGACCGGCGTGGTCGCCGAGGGCCTTGTCCCCGCGACCCCGGCGAACACATTTCCAAGTCATGTCACAATGGTGACTGGTGTCGAGCCCGATCGTCACGGCATCGTGAACAACTTCTTTATCGACCCCGAGCGCGGAGCTTTCAAAAAGAAGGACATTCCGAGCTGGATCCAGGTCGAGCCTCTGTGGTCGTTGCTCGGGGGCCATGGGATTGTGAGTGCGTCGTACCACTGGGTGGGGTCAGAAGGGCCCTGGCAGAGCGGTCGCGGACCAAAGTATTGGCACGCATTTCGCCCGTCTACGCCTACATTGAAGAAGGCCGAGGCGATCTTGGCGTGGCTCGATCTCTCTTCGGATGAAGAGCGCCCACAGTTTATCACCGCCTGGTTTCCCGGCGCAGACCATGCAGCCCATCGCGATGGTCCAGGTTCGGAGGCTTCTCTTGCTCAACTCGCACGACACGAGCCCGCTCTTCAAACGCTGATCCGAGGGATTGGTGGCCGAGGGCTATGGGAGTCGGTCACACTCATCGTGGTTTCGGATCACGGCATGGCCGCAGCCGAGACCAAGCTCGACTTCGACCGCGTGCTCGACGCTGCGGGCGTCGCTGCCCGAGTGACGGGGATGGGTGGCTTTGCGAGTGTTTATTTTACAAAACCAAAAGGAAATCGTGGCGACATCGGGCTAGGCACAGCGGCGACCCCGGCCGGCCCCGACGCAGCACATGCGTTTGTTGATTGGAGGACCGCGGTCTTCGAGCAAGTGGAACGTCTCGCCTCGCAGGCCGGAGTGGAAGTCGTGCGTCGGGGGGAAGCGCCAGGTGAGTCGGTGTTTACCAACCCGCGCTTTGGGGACATGGTTGTTCGCGCGCCCGTCGGCACGGCGTTCCATCGCCCCGGTTTGCCGAGCGGTGGCTTTCACGGTTACGTGTCCAGCGAGCCCGCAATGCACGGGATCTTTATTGCTGCGGGGCGCGGAGTCGCCGAGGGCCTTACGCTTCCCCTCTTGCGAGGGATCGACATCGCCCCCACAGTTCTCAAGCTTCTCGAAGTTCCCCAGCCCGATTGGATGCACGGCACTCCAATCCAACTAGACCCGACCAGGACTCCACTTGAACAAGACGATCCATCCTAGAAGAAGCCTTACTTTTACCAGTGCGTTGCTCGGGTGCCTTTGCCTAGCGATGGGCTCGATGGCTGTTGCCTCTGAGAATCCCAACGCTGCCGACCCGACTGTAAAAAGCGCGCCGAAAGATGAGTCCGACACGTGGTATGTCACGACCCGCGTCGCGACGGAGTTTGGAACCATCTCCACGCACTACTGGTCAAAGGGGCCCAAGCTGCGGGTGCAAACGATCTTGGCTGGGCATCCCGTCACGACCATCGTTAGTGGCGATACCTATTTCGTCTACGACGCGATTCTCGGACGCGGGGTAGCGATCAAGCGCAGCCCCACGGCAATCGCCGAAGACCGGGGCAGGGGGCGTCCCTTTGGACGCGAGCTCGATGATCTACTCGGTGCAGGCGGTGAAAAAGTTCAGGACACTGCCGAAGCTAGCGAGGCGAACTCATACGAGATCTATCAGTTGACCAATGACAATGGGCGACGCCGGATCATGATGACGGCTTCACTGCCGCCACTGCCAATGCGCGTAGAGACCTTCGTGCGGTCCTCCGGCAAGAAGGCCGTTCTTGAATACTCCGGCTGGCAGCGCGCACTTGACATCGAGGACGCCTTCTTTGCGCCTTCGTCCAATGTTGATCTCGAACTCGTCCCCTATGAGGACTACATACGGCGCATCGGCAACGAGCCCGTAGGCCCTGCACCCGTTTACTACCGCGACTTGCTTCACGGCAATCGCTAACCGAAACGCTAAGCCTGGCTTACGGGACTGGGTTGCGCGCGGGCTCTAGCAGACTGCTAGCCCGTGATGCCCTGCATTTCGCCTTCGAGTGTCGCGAGCTTGCGCGTCACCTGTGAGGCGAGATTTTCAAAGGCTTGGGCTGCAGGAGACTCCGGTTGGCTGATCACGATCGGGCGACCGAGGTCACCTTGTTTGACAACGGCGCTGTCCATCGGGATCTCGCCGAGAAAGTCGACGTCCAGGTCGTCTGCCACTCGCTTGCCGCCGCCTTCGCCGAAGATGTAGTACTTGCGGTCTGGCAGGTCCGGCGGTGTGAAGAACGACATATTCTCAATGATCCCGAGCACGGGCACGTTCACCTTTTGGAACATGGCGAGACCCTTGCGCGCATCGATCACTGAAAGGTCGTTTGCAGTGGTGACGATCACCGCACCGTCGAGTGGCGCGTTCTGGGTCAACGTGAGTGCGGCGTCACCGGTGCCGGGCGGCATGTCGAGGATCAGGTAGTCGAGTTCGCCCCAAAGAACATCGGTCAAGAATTGTTTGATCAAGCCGTGGACCATGGGGCCTCGCCAGATTACCGGCGAGTTGTCGTCGGTGAAGTAGCCAATCGACATCAGCTTGAGGCCGTGGCCTTCGAGCGGAATGATTTTTTTGCCTTCAGTTGCCGGGCGGCCACTGGTGCCCGTCAGCAATGGGAGTGAGGGGCCAAAGACATCGCAGTCCATGACACCGACCCGCGCGCCGGCCTTATGCAGCGCCAGAGCGAGATTGATCGCGGTAGTGCTTTTGCCGACGCCACCTTTGCCCGAAGCCACGGCGATCGTGCGGTGTACGCCAGGCAGGACGTCTTCGCGATCGGGTGTGACGCTTCCCGGTGTCGGGCGCTCTTGGGCGGTCATGTTGACTGCGACATTGTTGACACCGTCGAGTGCGCCGACCCGTGCCTTGGCATCTTTCTCGAACTCTTCCTTGACCGGACAAGCCGGGGTGGTGAGTTCGATATCAAAGGAGACGTCGCCGGCGTTGATCACGATGTTCTTGACGAAGCCGAGATCGACGATGCTCTTGCGAAAGTCGGGGTCTACAATCGGATGCAGTGCTTCGAGGATTTGGCTTTCGCTTACTTCGGGCGGGGTCATTCTGGCTTCCTTGTTGGGATAATGGGGGCGAGCCTGTGTTTGGGAGGCGGCAGCAGAGTAGCGAAAGTCGCGCCAAGCGCTGCGCGAAAGAGCGGCGCAAGCCCCCGGGGATGGTTAGGATGGTCGTCCGGCTGCGGCCATGCGCCGAGTTGGGCGAGAGTGTCCCGCGGTGAAGGCGATGGAGTGCACGAGTTGAGATTTGAGGCGCAACAAGGACGTTGGTTTTGTGCACGCATCGTGCGGAGTACCAAACCCGGAGAGATTGTCCGGAGCGCAGAGCCAGTCGATTGTGCAGAGCACAAAGCCAAGGGACGGGAGCGGCGATGAGTGAGCTTGACCTCGCGCTGTCACGCCTGCACCAAAGTGGCTTTGAGTACGCGGACGACGTGCCGAACTATGGCCCCATGGCGGCCGAGGCCCTTGAAGCGCTTCGCCACGCGGCGCTCACGTCTGGCTTGGTGGACGTGTACGTCCCGAGGCTTCCTCCGCTTGTCGAAGCCCCGCCCCTGGCCGCGAGCGAGCTCGCGGCGGCGCGCGGTAATTTCACGAAAGCGGGGGCCTGGCTGGCCTACTACGAGCAAGTCCTCGGGGAAAAACCGTGGGCCGATGTGCTTTGCGAGGCACTCGAGGCTGCACTCGACCACGGGACAAGCGCGCCTGGCATGCACGGTCTTGTGCGGATCGGTCACGCAGTGCGTGGGCTCGAACAAGATGACACGCCGGTGCGTCGTCGCGAACTGGCCTTTGGGCTCGCCTACGCCTCGGCGCGGGTTGGCCGCGCCGCAACGCAAGCAGGCGATGACGAGTCGGTGAATGATGCTGCACCGGTCGGCGAGGCGTTGAGCGCGGTGTGTCTCGAAGGTGCAAGGCTCTATCTTGCCAATCCCAGTCGTCGCCTTGAGGCGGCGCTTGGGGTTATCGCGCCAAGTGCGTTGCGGCTTTTGGTAGGTCACTTGCCTCGCGAGACGTCGAAAAGCTTGCTTCGTGCAGTGCTCGCCAACCTGGTCGTGCTTGGCGTGTCGGATGACATCGAATTGGATGCGGCCCCTGACCCCGAAATTGAACGTTGCGCCGAGAGTTTGAACGAAACGCGGTATCGCGCCGCGTGCTCAATTCACGAACACGCGATCTTGATGGCGGAAGCCTGCTTGCGAGAAGACGCCACCGCACCCGATCGCTTGCTGCGTCTCGCCGCGGCCGATGCGGCGCTGAAGTTGGCCCCGGCTGGCTACCAGGAATGGCGCTGACCTTCTCGTTACAATCGCTCGGGAGTCGGGCATATTTCCGGCAAAAAAGGCTTTCGTGTGCCCGGTGAAGCCGGGCTGCGTTGTGATACGCTGCTGCACTTATGAGCCCCAAGACCCGAGCCTTCGTCATTTCGCTTCTTGTCGTGTACCCACTCGACCAGGTCACCAAGCTTTGGATTGTTTCGAAGATCCACTACGGGGATCACATCGAAATCATCCCCGGGTTCTTCGACTTG
>JBLHOB010000295.1:0-4821 GCA_047619425.1 Myxococcota bacterium | reverse complement strand
TTGCGTCGCCGATCCCGATTGAAGAATGGCCCGCAGGCGACCCGCGGCGAAACATCACGATTGACCAGATGCTGCGCATGGTTGACGGCCTGCGCTTTCGCGAAGCGGAAGATCTCGGGGACGGCGGCGTGCGCTACTACCCCGCCGATGAGTCCGATGTCATCCCGATGCTCTTTGGTGAAGGCAAAGTAGACGTCGCCGGTTTCGCTGCGACACTGCCTTACCTCGCCGAGCCCGAAACGCGCTGGAACTACAACAGCGGTGCCTCCAATTTGCTATCGCGATTGATTGGCCAGACGGTCGGCGGCGGCGAGGCCGGCATGCGGGCGTTCATGGAGCGCGAACTCTTCGCACGTCTGGGCATGAAGACTGCGGACCCGCGATTTGACGAAGCGGGCACCTTCGTCGGCTCAAGTCATTTTTTCGCAAGCGCCCGCGACTATGCGCGCTTCGGCTATCTCTACCTTCGCGACGGCATGTGGGATGGCGAACGCATCCTGCCCGAAGGCTGGGTCGACTACAGCCGTACCCCATCACCTCAGGCGCCGAGCGGTACGTATGGCGCACACTTCTGGGTCATCCCCGGCAGTCTCGGCATCTTCGAATGTCACGGAGCCGCGGGCCAACGCATCACCATCTGTCCAAAGCTCGATCTCGTGGCTGTACGCGTCGGAAAAACCGAGCCACACAAAGTGGGTGGCGTGATCCGGTTCTGCAAATCGCTTGTCGACGCGTTTCGCCCGACAGCCGATTAACCTCGGCCGAACGTTTCGCGTCCCCAGTGGTCGATTGTGCGGCACCAGAGGTATCGTTGCGCGACTGCTATGGCGAAAACGTCAGCGGCGGAGTCGGATTCGTCATGAATTGAAGTGCCGAGAGGAGCCAATTGACCTCACCTGTATGCATGGGCTGCGGAGCCTCGAACCGCGACGAAGCGCGCTTCTGCAATCAGTGCGGAAACTCGCTCGCTCGCACCTGTTCGGGATGCGACGCAGCACTCACACCCGGTGCGCGGTTCTGCGACGGCTGCGGCACGTCGGTCGTCACCGCTCCTGACCCGAACCAAAGCACGTCGACTCTCGACCGTCGCCCTCCCGGGCCACCCACGATGGAACCCACGCCATCGACATCGATGCCCTCGAGCGCATCGAGTCAAATGCCGTCGGCCGGAGAGTTGATTGGCGGCGGGCGCTATCGCATCGAGCGTTTTCTCGGTGAGGGTGCGCGCAAGCGTGTCTACCTCTCCCGCGACTTGCGACTCGACCGCGAAGTCGCGCTTGGCGTCGTTAAGTCGGAGGGACTCGATCTTCGTCGACTTCGACTCGAGATCGAGTCGATGGGAAAGCTCGGTGATCATCCGCACATTGTCACCGTGCACGACGTCATCGACACCGCCGGCCAGTTCTACCTCGTGTGCCAATACATGGCGGGGGGTGATCTCGACGACCACCTTGAACGCAGCGATGGCCGCCGCCTTTCGTGCGAAGAAGCAGTCGAAATCGCAGATCAGATCTGTGACGCCCTCGCCCATGCACACGCCCACGGCATCGTCCACCGCGACGTCAAGCCCGGCAACATCTGGTTGGCGAAAGACGGCAGTGCGCGGCTCGGTGACTTTGGTCTTGCGGTTTCGTCCGATCGAACTCGCATTACCCAAGACTCTGCCATGGTGGGCACCGCCGCCTACATGCCTCCCGAACAAGCCGTTGGCGGCGACATCACGGAGCGCTCAGATTTGTATTCCGTAGGTGCTGTGCTCTACGAAATGCTCACGGGACGTCCGCCCTTTGTCGGCACGGACTCTGTCGCGGTCATTAGTCAGCATCTCAACACAAGACCCGTCGCTCCTTCGTGGCACAACGACTCCATCCGCAGCGACCTCGACACCCTCGTCCAAGAATTGCTCGAGAAGGACGCCAACGCACGGCCGCCAAACGCCATTGCCGTGCGAAAGCGACTGGAAAAAATTCGCCAAACGCCAGCGCCGATTGTTGCCACTCCGTCAAAGGCGGGAGTTGTGCGCGGCCACTTCGTCGGGCGCGCCGACGAACTCGACCGCATTCATCGCGGTGTCGACGGGGCACTCGGCGGCAACGGCTCGCTGGTCATGATTGCCGGCGAACCCGGCATCGGTAAAACGCACCTTGCCCAACAGGCCGCCAACTATGCCGGCCTGCGCGGAATGCAGTTGCTCTTTGGCCACTGCCACGAGAACCAGGCGGGCATTCCCTATTTGCCCTTTGTCGAAGCATTGCGCAGTTACGTTGTGCAGGTGGACGAAGACACCCTGCGCGATGGCATTGGGAGCGCGGGGCCCGACGTTGCGCGCATCGTCTCCGAAATCAGCGACCGCTTGCCCGAAGTCGAACCCGCACCCCGCGGCGACCCGGACGAAGACCGCTTTCGCTTGTTCGACGGCGTATCGACCTTTCTCGTCAACGCCGCGCAGCGTCAGCCCGTCATGTTGCTCCTCGACGATCTGCACTGGGCTGATCGCCCCACTCTGCTTTTGCTCGAACATCTCGCACGCCACATCGCACCAAGTCGAGTGCTTGTCGTCGGCACCTACCGCGATGTAGAACTCGACCGCAAGCATCCGCTCGCCAATACCCTCGCAGAATTGCGACGCGCTCCGGGCTTCGAACGCATCGCACTACGCGGGCTCAGTGTCGAGGACGTCATCGCGCTCTTTCAACAGATCGGCCACGGCGAAGAACTCGACGCAAGCTCAACGGCACTCGCCGAAGCTGTGCAACGAGAAACCGAAGGCAACCCGTTTTTTGTCGAATCGGTTATTCAACACTTGCTCGAAACCGGAGCGATCCGGCGCGACGGAAAAAGCTGGGTGAGGTCCGCAAGCTCAGTTGAGGCGCTTGGCATTCCCGAAGGCGTACGCGAAGCAATCGGACGCAGGCTTTCCTACCTGTCGCCGGCATGCAATGAAGCCCTGGTCGACGCGGCGGTCTTAGGCCGAGAGTTCGCTTTTTCGGTACTACGCGAGAAGAGCGACCTCGACGATGAAGTCCTGCTCGACGCGCTGGAAGAGGCGATCGAACGCCAGATGGTCGAAGAATTCTCGGTCGGTGTCGACGCGATGTACCGCTTCACTCACGCGCTCGTAAAGCAAACGCTTTACGACGAGTTGTCGCTGCCGCGAAAGCAACGGGCGCACTTGAGCGCGGCGCTCGCCCTTGAAACGGCGCACAAGAACCACATCGACCGTCATGTCACCGAGATCGCCCAGCATTATCGATTGGCCGGCGCTGCCGCACCCCCCGAAAAGGCTCGGCAGTTCGCCATACAAGCCGGCAAAGTTGCCGCGCGTGTTCTCGCCTGGGAAGAGGCTGCAGAACATTGGGGTTCAGCCCTAGATCGTTGGGGTGATGACGACAAAGAAGGCAAAGCAGCCCTGCTCCAACGCATGGGCGATGTGATCTATAACACGGGGATCGACGCCGAGTCGGGCACTGCGGCACTCAACGAAGCCCTCGCGATCTATCAAGAGCTGGGCAATGAGCAGCGTGCGGCGCAGGTGCACTCTCGCCTGGGACGCGCACTGGGCGGCTTCCCGGCATTTAGCGCCGACTTGCCCAAGGCGATCGAACACTCGCGCAAAGCCGACGAAATTCTCGCCAAGTACCCGGCCTCTGCCGCTCATGTGCTTGCTCTGATCGGACTAACCACCTCGCTTCAGGGGCGCGGGCTTTCGGGGGAAGCCTTACAGGTCGCCGACCGTGCCTACCGCCTAGCCGACGAGGTCGGCATCCCGCTCCTCGAGGCGGCCGTTGACGTCGTCTGGTGTACAACCGCCCAGGCACTCGGACGCATCCGCGAAGGACGGGAACGAAGTGAGAGAGCGTGGCAGACCGCGCAAACCGCCAACCAAAGTCTGATCTCCGCTCTCGCGACCGCAAACCTCGGACAATCGTGGATGGTCCTCGACGGCAAGTGGTCCTTTCCGCTCATCGAACGCGGTCTCGCGGCTTTGGGTCGCACACAAGCTCCGATTCAACGACATCTCATCCGCGTCGGCCGCGCGCAGCTCTTGGCTCATGCAGGACGTCTGATTGAACTCGACGAGACGCTTGCCGAACTTGGAGAGCAGGGCATGGGCGAGCCTCACGCATGGATGTATGTCGACTGGGACAAGGCCGAGCAGATGCAACGGCGCTCGGGCGAGTACATGCGCAAAAGCCAGAACGACGGGGTCCTGGTCGTGCACGACCGTCTCATGGGACGCGTCGCTTACTTGAAGAGCGACTTCGAGGGCGCGGTGCGCTGCCACACCGAATCGATCGAGCGCTGCTTGCGCGTAGGCGCGGAACGAGACGAACTGCATTCGCGCGTGGACATGATTGTCATCGAGAGTGCGCGAGGTAATTTGGATCGCGCTGAAGAACACCTTACGCGCGGCCGTGAGATCCTCTCGCGTCCAGACGATTGGTGCGGCCTCGAAGGCGCGTTCGCAAAAGCATCGGGTGCGTTCGAAAGCGCGCGCGGCAATTCTGCCCAGGCCACGGTGCACTTCGAGCGATCGATTGAAATTTTCAACCGCTATGGCGTTCCGTTTGAAGAGGCCGAGACGAATTTCGTCTGGGGATCGACTCTTTACTCAACGGGATCGGGACAACCGGCGCGCGAGCGCTTCGATCGTGCTCTCGCAATCTACCGTCGTATCGGCGCATCGGCCCAATGGCTCGAACGTGTACTCGCCGCCAAGATGCGAGCCCAGGGAAGCACCTCGACGGATGTGAAAGCCTCGATCGCGGTCGTCGCGGCATCGGTCGATGCTCGACGCCCCAGCATGACGGGAGCCCTCTC
>JBLHOB010000294.1:0-4823 GCA_047619425.1 Myxococcota bacterium | reverse complement strand
CCGAGGTCGGGGGCCAGGCGATTCGCAAGGGCGAAAAACTGGTTGTCTATTACGGATCGGCAAATCGCGACCCGCGCGTATTTGAGAACCCGGACGTCTTTGACATCACCCGCAAGCCGAACCCGCATCTGGCTTTTGGCGCCGGCACGCATTTTTGCATGGGCAGCCACATGGCCCGAATGGAAATGCGACTGACCCTTATCGAACTCTTGAAGCGCTATCCCAACTTCAACCTGATCGGGCCGCCCGAGCGCATTCACTCCAATTTCATCAGTGGCATCAAGCGCATGCCGATGTCACTCGCGTGAGGGCACGTGCCGCGCAGTGGCCGACACAGCAAGGGTGCGGTTGTGTATTGGGCGAGGACAAATGAGTAGCGAAGACCGACGCTGGTCAACTGAACGCGCGGACGATTGGGCGGCTGCACGCAGCTGGAGGGTAGGCTGTAACTTTACGCCCAGCGTTGCATCGAACCAGCTGGAAATGTGGCAAGCGAAGACTTTTGATTCGCAAGCCATCGCACGAGATCTCGAATTGGCGGCGGGGCTGTGGGGCAGCACGTACTGCGTAGCCTGAAAGCGAAACGAAACCCCATTGGGCCGCCGGTCTCCGTGATATTGTGACGTCGGGTTCAACGAATTCGAATTGACAGCGAAACCTCTTGCGAAGGAAGACTCATGAACGGTGCCGAAGCGCTACTCGAAACTCTGGCCGACGCGGGTCTCGAAGTCTGCTTTGCAAACCCGGGAACCTCGGAGATGCATCTCGTTGCGGCGATCGATCGAAGCGAGCGCATGCGTTCGATCCTCGCGTTGTTTGAGGGCGCGGTTACCGGTGCTGCAGACGGCTACGGCCGGATGGCGGGCAAGCCGGCGGCGACGCTGTTGCATCTGGGGCCGGGGCTCGGCAACGGCTTGGCGAATCTTCACAATGCGCGCCGCGCGCGCTCTCCGATTGTGAACATTGTCGGTGACCACGCGACGGGGCATCGCGAATACGACGCCCCGCTCGCATCGGACGTCGCAGGTGTTGCTGCGCCGATGTCTCACTGGGTCGCGACCAGTGAGTCCGCTGATGATCTGCCAGTCCGTGGTGCCGAGGCAATGGCGGCGGCACAGGCAGTGCCCGGACAAGTTGCGACCTTGATCGTCCCCGCAGATCATGCTTGGGACGAAGCGTCTGGGCCGGCAAAGCCCATCATGCCCGCTGCGCCGCGGGTTGTCTCCGGCCAAACCATCGACGGGGCGGTCAAGATTCTGAGCGGAGGAGGTCGCATTGCGCTGTTGCTCGGCGGCGCGGCCCTCCGAGGCAGTGCCCTTCGTGATTGCGGACGAATCGCCGAGGCTACGGGTGCGGAGTTGTTGCGCGAAACGTTTTCGGCGCGCGTCGAACGCGGAGCAGGGCGAGTTGCCGTTGAGGCGTTGCCTTACTTCGGTGAAGCCGCGGCGGCGCGGCTCAAAGACATCGATGCGCTGGTTTTGGTTGGGGCAAAGGCTCCGGTTTCTTTTTTCGCCTATCCCGGAAAGCCAGGTTGGCTCGCGCCGGAAGGTTGCGTGATTCACGCCGTGGCAGAACCCGGAGACGATCTCGTCGCTGCGGTTGCGACTCTCGCCGACGCGCTGAAGTGCGCAAAGGCCCCCCGAATTCTGCAGGCGCGTGCGAGCGCCGAAGTCGCCTCCGGCGCGCTTAACGCAAACAACCTCGCGGCCGTGATCGCGAACCACATTCCCGAGCACGCGATCATCTCCGATGAAGGCGCGACGGCGGGCTCGTTGTTGCCGGCTCATACTGCGGGTTCTGCGCCTCACGATTGGTTGCAACTCACGGGCGGCTCAATCGGACAGGGGATTCCCGTTGCTACGGGTGCCGCGGTGGCGTGTCCCGATCGCAAAGTCCTTTGCGTTCAGGGCGATGGCGGCGGCATGTATACCCTCCAGGCCCTCTGGACCCAGGCGCGCGAAGGGCTTGATGTCACGACCATCATCCTCGCCAATCGCAGCTACGCGATTTTGAACATTGAGTTCTCACGGGTCGGCGCAGGAGAGCCCGGCGAGAAGGCACGCGACATGCTGGACCTCACCCGCCCGACACTTGATTGGGTAAAGCTGTCCGAAGGGATGGGAGTCGACGCATCGCGCGCGACCACGGCAGAAGAGTTTGACGCACAACTCAAAGAAGCAGTCGACGTTTCAGGGCCACGGTTGATCGAAGTCGTCCTGTAGCGCGCATTCGATTCACCGCTTGTTCGCGATGGGTCCGAAGGAGAAGTCATGTCCGATGAAGCATCTGGAAACACACAGCCCGAAGGCGAAGCCAAGCCATTCGTCCTCGACCGCGAACGCAACACGAGAAACCTGAAGAGCGTCGCGGCGATTCATTTCACGATGTTAATGGCGGCGCTGACGCTTTTTGGTGCTTCGGATATGTGGGCGGTACACAGCGGTTGGGCATTGGCCGAGTTTGTCGCGATCTCAAACGCGATCATCGCGAGCTACTTCATTCTAGGTGTGCTGCACGAGTGGGGGCACTACAGCGGGGCACGGCTGTCGGGCTCCATCACGACTGTGGCGAAGAAACCCGTGAACTACTTCTTCATGTTCAACTTCCCGTTTGAGCACAATGACACGCGGCAGTTCGTGTGGATGAGCTGGGGTGGGATTCTCGTGCCGTGGGCCCTCGTCGTACTGACGATGCTGCTCGTGCCCATCGACAATGCGAGCCGCGCGATGCTGCTCGCAGCGTTCGTCGCGCGCGCAGTGCAGGTGAGTCTGTTTGAGGTGCCCACTGCGGTGCGGGCGCGCAACGGTGGCGATCCAAAGCAAGAGCTCGACCGTCAGATCGCGACAGGCTTTGAAGCGGGCAGGTACTACGGCCTAGCCGCCGGCGCTCTGGTATTGCTGGTGGTCTAACGCGCGACGACTGCTGCGACGACTACGACTACGGAAGGTACGAGCAGCAATAGTCGACGATGGTCTTGATCTTCACCTGAAAGCGCGAGTTTGCGCCTACGTCAAAAGACTGCCCGCCGGAGATGGTCTGCCATTCCTCGCTGTTCGGCAGGAGAACCTCAAGGTCACCGGCCAGGATCTCCATCAACTCGGCGGCGTCGGTGCCAAAGTCATACTCGCCCGGCAACATAATGCCCAGGCTCTTGGTGGTGCCGTCTGCGAACTTCACCGTTCGACTCGTCACGTTGCCGTCGAAGTAGACGTTTGCTGCCTTGACGATTGACACGGAGTTGAATTCTGATTCTGCCAATGGTTCATCCTCGACGGATTGGAGAGCGGGTGCCCTGTTGATTGGGCCGGGACCATACCGAAACCGATTGCGCTCGGGTATCGCGTGCGCACCGCAACGGTCGTCTCGGCGAACGGGTCCTCTCCGGGCTCCTGATACGCCGAGCAGACCTCGCCCAACCCTACTGGGCCCAAGTCAAGTCCAGTGTCCGCGCCCTAGTAGCGAGGTAAACTCAGGGGGCGCAAGCAATAACTCGCAACGCGCCGCAATCGTCAACGCGTCTACTGAGGAGTTGGATCGAGATGAAACCCGTTTGTTTGGTAATCGGCGCTGGAGCCGGCATTGGTGGCAACGTAGGCAAGCGCTTTGCGAAAGAGGGATACCACGCAGTCTTGTGCAGGCGCAGTGACGAAGAAGGCTTGAAGAAGCTTGTCACCGACATCGAGGCCGACGGCGGTAGCGCCACCGGCTACCTGCTGAACGCAGTAAAAGACGCGAGCCTCGAAGACCGCATCGCCGCCATCGAGGCTGAGATCGGTCCGATCGAAGTGGTCGTCTTCAACCTCGGCGCACAAATCGGCGATCGTCCGCTCAAACTCACGAGCTACAAACAGTTCGAGATGGGCTGGCGCATGGCCACCTTTGCACTTTTCCGTGTTGCGTCAACGTTGTGTCCGCTAATGGAAGAGCGCGGCAAAGGGACGTTCCTTGTCACGTCGGCAACCGCCGCGGTGCGAGGCAATAGCGGTCAGCATTCTCACGCTGCGGCCATGGGCGGTCGACGAATGCTCTGCCAGTCCCTCAATGCCGAGTTCTCACCGAAGGGCATTCATATTGCCCACATCCTGATCGATGGCGCAGTCGACGCGCCGGACACACTCGGCAAGATGCTCGGGAAGGATGGGTTCCAGAAGCTGCGTGAAGTGCGCGGGCTGGAAAACGACGGCCTCCTGTTACCCGAGAAAATTGCTGACACCTACTACCATGTGGCCCAGCAGCACAGGTCGGTATGGACCCACGAGCTTGACCTTCGCTCGTTCTCCGATCGCCCTTGGTGGAACCACTAGCCACTCGCCATTAACGACTCGCTACGGCCGCAAACCCTTGCGTGACAAGGCCCCGAGCGACGCTCTAATGAGCATCACTTGGAGCCTTCTTTGCAATGCACTCGACGGACATGTCACGCCAGTTGAACTGCAGCTCGGCATTGATAGAGATCCGCGGGATCACGAGGGTCCTCTACGCATCACCGCGGCATCACCGCGGCATCACCACGCGGAAAACCGCGCGAACCACAGACTCCACATAGGAAGAAAGAAGCATTGCGCTGCATAACTCTGCGGAATGTTTCCGAGATGTGTACGAGGTGCGACTGGAAGTGGAGCTTTTCGAGGCATCAGTGCTTCATGAATGGCGAGCAAGGCTAGAGGTATAGAAGCAATAATCGTCGAGGCACCGGATGGGGGCGCTTGTTCGACTCGGGCTCGCGGTGCAGAAGGGCAACGCTTTCGAAAGTAACTTATCAGTTGATAATATCATGTGATAAGTTAGCGTTTGGAGATGGGACGCCCCTCTGCTCGCGGAAA
>JBLHOB010000293.1:0-4826 GCA_047619425.1 Myxococcota bacterium | reverse complement strand
GAATGCGTCTCCCTTGGAATCCCTGCTTCGCTGGCCGGCAATGACAGTGGTGTCGGACCGGCGGTCACTTTTGCAGAGGCACAGCACGGGGATTCGCCAACGACGTCTTCGGCTCGGTTGGGTGCCGTCGGCTCGGTTGGGTGCCATCGGCTCGGTTGGATGCCATCGGCTCGGTTGAAAGATGGGGCGATCAGCGCATGTTGCCGCGGCACAAGAGCCGCTTGACGTACGTCTGAATGCGCTCGACAAGAACGTCCGGCGAGCCACTTTCTTCGCGCTGGAGCCAGTCTGCGAGCTGCACCTGATAGACGGCCGAGACCATCTTGACCAATAGTTCGGGGTCACCCGATTCGAAGACTCCTTCGTCGATTCCCCGTTGAATTGTTTTGGCTTGTTCACTCATGTTCAAGTGCCAGCGGTCGGGAGGCTCCCCCGAAACATTTCCGGGCTGAATCGCCCAAGCATTGCCCTCGCGCAGGTGGATGCGGAGGAAATCGGGGTGGGCGAGCAGGTATTCCACACTGACCCGGGTCCGCTGCATCATGATCTCGAGCGGCGGGCCGTCGGCGATGGCATCCGAGAGCGCGATCGCTTCGCCAACTCGCAGGTTGCGGATCGCCTCGAATAGCTCTGTCTTGCCCGCGAAAGTCGCGTAGAGGGTCTTGAGCGAGATGCCGGCTTCGAGAGCGACGTCGCCCATCCTGGCGTCTGCAAAGCCCTTGTCGGCGAACACAGCCTCGGCGGCCTGGGTGATCACCTGGCGATACATCTCGCGTCGGGCTTCTTTGATCCGGTTACTCTGGGGCGGCTTGCTCATGGGCATTTTTATCGATTGCGGAGCGATAGGGGGGGGGCTCGCAGGGTACGGGGCGAATTGTAGGCCCGTGCTCACGATAATGTCGCAATACTCAAATAAAATTTGACATATTTTATCGATAATGACTATTATCCACGGCAATCGCCCGCCGGTTCCAGGTTTCTTGTTCAAAGCGGTGCCCACGCAATGCCCTGGAATCGGTGGGCGAGTCTGTTTTTACCGTCATATTTGCGGTGAGCTGAGCAGCCGCGAATCCTTCCGGCACTCGCAGACATCAGACGCCAGGTTTACGCCAAGCTCGCGAAGGCCTTGAAGCCGCCTTCCATCTTCGAGAGCAATATTTCGGCGCGCTCCTCGTCCATCCCCACTTCTGCCAGCGCGTTCAAGGCGGCGATCAACGCAGCGTCGTCCTGCTCCGTCGGCTCCCGAGAGTCGTCGACTTCGGCATCGCTCCTGTGCTCGGCTTCGTAATATTTCGCCAGGATGTCGGCCGTGTGAAGAGCCCAGGTCAGTTCCTGGTGCTCAGCCGATGTGACCTCTGGGTTGTGGTGATTGAGGACTGCTGTGATGAACGCGTCCGGGAACTTCCACGCCTGAATCGACAGGGCACCGAGGTTTGCGTGGAGCTGTGCGCGCGTCGCATCGATCGCAGCGTCGGTGATCCTGCGAAACTCGCGCTTGCGTCCGATGGGGTCGGATAGAAAGCAGAGGACGACACTGTGTCCAATGTCGTGTACCAGCCCGAGCAGGAAGCCGATGTCTCGCCAGTCTTCGGACTTCTCGAGTAGCGCATTGCAGGCCAGTCCGGTCAGCACGGCGTGCCGCCATAGTTCGTCGGCTTCTTCTTGAAAGGCCGGTGAGCGCAGCACGGCGCTGCGAAGTGCTAAGCCGATGACGACCTGCTTGGCTTTTCCGATGCCCATGCGCATCAACGCTTCGTGCACGGTTCGCACGGGGGCGTTCCCCCGTAGCAATGCGCTGTTCGAGATCCCGAGAAGCTTTGTGACAAGGGCGGGGTCCATTTCGACAGCGAGGGTGAGCTTGTCGATGCAGACGTCGTCGCTTTTTGTGAGTTCAACGACACGGGTCAACGTGGTCGAGATTACGGGGATTGGAAGGTCGCGGCGGTTGACCGAACTCATCATGGCCTCGAGTAGAGGCCGAGCCTGGGTGCGCTTGCGGATACTCTCGCTCATTACGCGTATGGTTGCGTCGATGAGAGCGTCGCAGCTTTCGTCGAGCACGACGTGTTCGAGGTCCGAAGGTTTGGTTTTGCTACGTGCCAATGCGAGGTCTCCGCCAGAAGGGTTCTATTTCAACGGCGTAACGAACCCCCGGCTCAATCGGTAGAAACCCTCATTTCGCCCATACCATTGGGGCTCGGCACCGTTTGCAGGCTAAGAGTTCGTTTGGTTTTGGCGCGCTGCGCGCGAGATCACTTTGCAGCCTCAGTTTCGCCCTCCCTCGGCTACCTGGCCAGCGAGCGGTTGGTCGCGCATGGGACGTTGTCTAGGCGTCGTTGCCGACTCGGCCGAGCGCGGTAAGGGGAAGGCGAGTGGTGTGCTTGAGTTCGTTGAGCGCGATCTGCGAATGCACTTCGCGCACACTCGGAAGTTGCAGCAGGTGGTTGCGCAAAAACTGTTCGTAGCTGCGAATGTCGCGAGTGACGACGTGGAGCAAGTAGTCGACCTCGCCCGTCATCGCGTAACAGCCCACCACTTCGTTTTGGTCTTCGATCGCCGCCTCAAACTCCGGGAGAGATTGGCGACCGTGGGCCGAGAGTTTGACACTGGCGAATACCGTGACCTCCAACCCCAGTTTCTCGCGGTCGAGCAGGGCGACGCGTTCGCGGATCACGCCCATGGTTTCGAGGCGGCGAATACGGCGCCAGCATGGAGACATCGACAGCCCCACTTCCTTTGCCAGGTCGGCGGTTGAAATGCTCGCATCGCGCTGAAGGCGCTCTAGGATTCGATAGTCGGTTTCGTCCAATTCTTGGGGCATAAAATTCCCTATTTTGTGAATATTTTGGAATGTTATTACAAAATCATCGAATAAATAGGGAGAATAGAAAAGATATTTCGGCTCAGCTGGGGCATTTTTATTCCGATAGAGATATACGGTTTAAGGCGAGTTTGAGCCGCCAGCATGGACAGTCTCGGAGGGGTTTCGGGAGGTTCGAGCATGAACGACGCGCGAGAGAAGACGGCCCAGCGGGCTGCGGTTTCACTTGACGACAAGTACACCTGTCGCAGTGGTGCGATCTATCTGAGCGGCATCCAGGCACTGGTGCGGCTCCCCATGATGCAGGCCGAGCGCGACGCCGCCGCGGGGTGCAACACCGCAGGTTTCATCTCGGGCTACCGAGGCTCGCCGCTCGGCGGATTCGATCAGCAGCTGTGGCGAGCAGGTGACAAACTCACTGCCGCCAACATTCGTTTTCAACCGGGGCTCAACGAAGAGCTTGCGGCCACGTCGGTGTGGGGAAGTCAGCAAGTAGGGCTGCACCCCGGTGCGCGATACGACGGTGTATTTGGCATGTGGTATGGCAAGGCCCCCGGAGTCGATCGCGCAAGCGACGCTCTGCGACACGCCAATGCAGCGGGCGTCGCGCCGCTGGGCGGTGTGTTGGCGGTGACGGGTGACGACCATGCCTGTAAGTCATCTTCGTATCCGACCCAGAGTGAATACGCGATGATGCATCTCGAGATCCCGGTGCTCAATCCCTCGAGTATTCAAGACGTGCTCGACTATGGGCTTCTCGGTTGGGCGCTGTCTCGCTACTCCGGTACCTGGGTGAGCCTGATCGCATTGGCGGATGTGATGGACAGCTCAGCGGTTGTCGACGTCGCGCCCGATCGCGTGCAAGTCCAGTTGCCGAGCGACTTCGAGATGCCGGCCGACGGTGTTCACATCCGCAGCGCGGATGTCCCCATCGAACAGGAGGCGCGGATGCGGGTAACGAAGCTCCCCGCCGTGCTGGCCTTTGCGAGGGCCAACAATTTGAACCGTGTTGTGATCGACAGCTCGAGGCCGCGGCTCACGATCGTCGCGACGGGCAAGTCGTTTGCCGACACGTTGCAGGCCTTCGACGATCTCGGCGTCGATGAGGCTGCGGCCTCGCGCATCGGGATCCGCCTCGTCAAGGTGGGCATGCCCTGGCCGCTTGACGGTGAGACGATGCGGGAGTTTTGCGCTGGCAGCGAGAAGGTTCTTGTCATCGAAGAGAAGAGGCCCTTGATCGAAGCGCAGCTGCGCGACGCTCTCTACGCCTTGCCCGACGGCATGCGGCCGCGCATCGTTGGCAAACGTGACGATCACGGTGCTGTGTTGCTCTCGGATATCGGCGCCCTCGATTCGGTCGAAGTGGCCCGGGCGATCGCCTTGCAGCTACCAGCCGGTGAATCCACCGAGCGTGTTGACGACTACCTCGCACAACTCGCCGCAGGAGAGGCGATCCAATTTACGCCGGCGAGTGAAGTCAAGCGCACACCGTTCTTCTGTTCTGGATGTCCGCACAATCGCTCGACTGCGGTACCGGAGGGCAGCCGGGCATTGGTGGGGATCGGCTGTCACTACATGGTGCAGTGGATGGATCGCAACTCAGATCACTTCTCCCAGATGGGAGGCGAGGGCACCGCCTGGATTGGTCAGGAGGCGTTTACTGAGGAGACCCATGTCTTCGCAAACCTCGGAGATGGGACCTACTTGCACTCGGGCGTGCTCGCGATTCGTGCAGCGGTCGCTGCGAAGGTGACCATCACGTACAAGCTGTTGTTTAACGACGCCGTCGCGATGACAGGTGGACAGCCTCTAGACGGTCAATTGGATGTCCCGCAGATAACGCGTCAGCTCGCAGCCGAAGGGGTGGGTGAGATTGTGGTCGTCGCCGAAGAGCCAGAGCGCTTTGGCGACGGAGCAAGCCTCGCGCCAGGGACGCGCGTCGAACCCCGCGACCACCTTGAAGCGGTTCAACTGCAGCTTCGCAAAAGCCCGGGTGTGACGGTGC
>JBLHOB010000292.1:0-4854 GCA_047619425.1 Myxococcota bacterium | reverse complement strand
AATTTCGGCGAGTGCTGCCTCAACTTGCCCGCGGTATTGGTCATGGGCCCGGTCGGCGCGCACGTGAATCTCGGGGCCGCTTGCAGCTTGCTCGTCAGCCCGCTCGTCAACCAAGGACATCCCAGGGGTCGGATCACCCGTTGTAAGGCCGGTCGAGATGTCGGCACACAGCCCTTCAAGACAAGACTCAACGTCGGCCCCGGGCTGGATGCGACACGTTCGCGTTGCCCACGTTTGGCCGTCTCGTCGCACTAACAACAGTTCGGGCAATACTAAGCGGCCAGGACCAAGTCGGCTCCATGGGCTCTCGGCATCCGGCACAGTGTCGTAGAACGAAAAGCCACCGAGCAACAATGGGCCTCGTGGGTCGGCGCCGTTCGACTCGTCACCGAAACCAACGGAGGGCGACAAGGACTCCGCACCATCCGCCTGCATCCCGGGCAGTGAAACTACGTGGAGAGATTCAAAGAGCTCCCGGCTTCGACGCGATGCTTCCGCAAAGCGCTTTGCACCGTGCACTTCGATGGTCTCGATCCGGCCAAGCCCGACCATCGCAACGTTGCGACTCGGCTCTTGCCAATGAAATGCGTCATTGGTTTCGACAGCCAAAAAATCGCGGACAACATCTCGATTGGGCACTGCAAAGCGAACCGACACCAAGCGAGACGTATTGCGATCGCCTGCGCAAGCGACGGCCTCGGCAACCACCATCCGCAACGTTGTGCGGTGATCGTTTAGATGCTGGACGATTTCCTTCACGCCTTGCTTCCCGTCAAGATCTGCGCCGCGCCGAGCAACAGGCGTCGCTTTGCGACGTGCTTGATGCCCGCTTTGTCCAACATGGCAAACAACTCTTCGGGCGCCGGAAGGTAGGCCGTCGACTCGGGCAGGTAGCGATAGGCGTCGCGGTCTGAGATCAGGCCACCGAGGAAGGGCACGAAACGATCGAAGTAGAGCGAGTGAGCGCCGCGCACCAGAGCAGACGTCGGTCGGTCTACTTCAATAAACGCGATGCGGCCCCCGGGCTTGAGTACCCGTACGATTTCGTCAAAGACCGCGGGCAGCGCCACAAAATTGCGCAACGCAAAACCACAGGTGACGACATCGACCGAGCTACTGGCAAAGGGCAACCGAGCTGCATCGGCGTTGGTGAACTCGGCGTTGATTCCACGCACCGAAGCACCGCGCAGCATCTCGCGCGCGAAGTCCGCGCCGACAACACGCGCGCCACGCGAGCTTACTTGCTCACACAAATCGCCAGTGCCGCAGGCCAGGTCCAGCACGAGGTCGCCCGGGCCCACCTTTGCCATATCGAGGGCAAGACGGCGCCAGCCCTGATCAAGGCCGAGGCTGACAAGTCGGTTCAAGAGGTCGTAGCGCGGCGCGATGCGGTCGAACATGTTGCGCACCGCGACGTGTTTCTCACTGCCGGTGGGCAGACTCATTTTCTCCACTCTCCATCCAATTGACTGGCCTCGACCGCGGCAAGAGCTCGTGCGAGTGCCGGGCCTTCACCCTTGGCGCGCAGTCGTTCCATCGCTCGATTGACCAAAGTTCGTTGAAAATGCAGGGCGACCAGCCGGGTGAGTCGAGGCAACAGATCCCGGAACGCCTGAGCGACCGCTTCGGGGTCGTCTGCGTCGCCGCTCACTTTGCGAACATGGTCGTCAAATAGGTCGATGCCGCGCTCGCTAACACCGCGGATATTGCGATCGTGCTGCTCGGCAAGCCCCAGAAACTCGGCCAGGGGAAGCCCGGCCCCGAGCACCGCCAGACCACTCTGGAGCATCTCTAAGTCTGTGGAAGAAAAGAACTCTTCCCCATTCTGCTGGCTCGGCTCCAGTACACCCGCAGCCTGGGCGGCGTCCACGATGTCGACCGTCACTCCGGCTCGAGCCGCGAGTTCAGCGCGGAGCAACCGCTCCTCGCTCCGGTGCTCACGGGTGAGGGCCCGAAGCAGTGCGTCTTCGGATGAATTCTCTTTAATTACAGGGGGTTCGCCGGTTTCGCTGGGAGCGGGGACGCGCCCGATCTGGGCCAAGCTGAAGCCCTGGCTCATCAAGCTGCGGATCTGACGGATCCGGACCAGGTGTCCCTGGCCATAGACGGCATTTCGGCCCCGACGCTGGGGTGCCGAGATCAATCCTTTGTTCTGATAGAACCGGATCGTGTCTATTTTGACCCCGCAGGCAGATGCGAGGCTCTCAACCGTATATTGCATGCCCCTACTCTAAGAGTAGTTACTCGTAACGTCGAGGCCTGCAGACGTTTTGCTCGGAACTTTCTGGCGGCGTTTCGCCGTCGGGCGAGGGAATTATCACAATCTTCAATATTGGCTGCCACTTCCGGGTCAGACGGACCACATCTATGTACCTGCTGCCAAACGGCGGGCACATGCGACCAAGCACCGCGTCTGTGCATCAAGAATATGCACAACAAGGAAGTTTTAAATGAGCGATTTGATCGTCGATCACGCTGGCTACGAAGTGCAGGAAGTCCTGCTCTCAAGCGAGCAAGCTGCGCTGCGTTGGCTCAAGCAAGTAGACGGGACCGTCTATCACAACCGCAACGACGCCGACGGCGAAAACGCCTGGGTCGCAGTCGTTCGCACCCCGGCCGGCAACGGCAGCATCGGAAAGATTATCCTTTCGTTCGGTGAGACCATTCAGGACGCGGCCAATGCCGCCGAGGCAGAGTGGGCCTCCCTGTGGTCAACGATCAGCGCATCGCACTGATTGTTTCGCGCGGCACGCCCTGCCTTTCATCCGTTAGCTATCCCTTAGCTATCCCTTAGCGCTTGGGCACACCGCGCCTCTCAAAGACTTACGATCTAGCCCCGAGTCCCAAGCAACTTGATCGCAACACTTGCGCCTACATTCGCCTGGCCGCGCACGGCAAGACTTGCGTCGCGCAAGATCTTGTTCTTCATCAACTCGGACGTCTCACTCGCAAAGTCGGCATCACGAATTTGCGAATTAGCCTGCATGGTGTTTTCGATCGCCACCATCTGAGTTCGTATCTGGGATGAGATTCTATTCTCGCTTGCACCAAGATTTGCGCGACTCGACGATACCGAGCGAATCGCCTGATCGATCTTCGCAAGCGATGCAGGATCGGAGGCGTCGAGGCCCTCGACGCCAAGGGCACTTGCCGATTGGTCGTCGACCGCAAGCTCTATCGCCTCGCCCCCCGTTCCATCGACCACTTCGATGTTGCCACCGCTACCACCGTCGAGCAGTTTACTGCCGTTGAAGTTGGTGCTCGCAGCAATCTTGCTGACCTGGTCGGTGAGGGAGTCGAACTCTTGTTGGATCGTTTGCTTCTGCTGCGCGTTGAGCGTCCCGTTTTGGGACTGGATGCTCAGCTCTCGAAGCCGGCCAAGAATATTAGAGCTCTCGTCGAGGGCCCCCTCAGCGACTCGCGCCGCGCTGATACCGTCATTTAGATTCCTCACACCTTGGGCAAGGGAGGCGGTCGCAGCCTTCAGGCTCTCCGACACGGCAAGTCCGGCCGCGTCAAATGATGCGCGAGGAATGCGGCTGCCAGACGAAAGCTTCTCGAGACTCTTGGTGAGGCTTCGCGAAATCGTATTGAGGCTTCTCGTCCCTGCGGCGCTCGACGCGCCAAGACTTCCAATCGCCATAGTGATTCTCCTGTGACTCAAGGCCTGGCGATTGTTCTTGTAATCGACAGGCCTGTGCAGCAAGACCGCAACCAAGGTGCAGCTGGGGTTTTATTCGTTTGCGAGAAACAACGTGCGTTTCAAATTGCAATCTCCTCATAGAGTTCGGAACGTACGCCATAAAGTTGAGTCTATTTTCGCTCGACGCACTTCGATTTTGAATGCGCTGGGTGTCCCTGCCTCTCAAGCATTCTCGCTACCCGTCCGAAGTTGAAAAACGTGCGGTTCGCGCGTCATCGCATTGTTCTACCGGTAACGCACAACCCACCGAGGACGTCTTGAAGAAATCCGAAGCCGGTCATCACATTAAAATCTCGGACGGAAGCCACATCACTCTGCACCACGAAACAGAGTCGGGCCGGGAGCCGGTCCACGTAACCGTCGAGAAAATCGACTGCGACAAGATCTGGGTCAAAGGCTCTTCGGGTTGCCTCGACGAAGGTGACGCGATTTTGCTCGAATACCGCATCGACGACGACGCCCGCTACCGCGCCGACGGTGAGATCTCGGGCAGCCTACCCGACTGCACCTTCATTGCATGCGACGGTTCCTGGACGCGAGTACAAGACCGATCGTTCGTACGCGTTTCAACTCACGGCATTGAAGTCAAAGTGCCCAGCAAGGCGCCTCAATCCTGTCCCGATCCGACCAGCCAGTTTGAAATACTGGATGTCAGCGCTGGCGGGTTGCTCTTCGAGACCAACGAACCCTTCGAGATCGACGGCGAGTACGTCTACCACTTCGAACTAACCGGGCAATTATGTTATGTGCTTCCCGCCCGGGTCGTGCGCTGCAAACCAAAGCCCGGGTCCAAGAACCGCTTTCGCGTTGCCGTTGAGTTTGTCGACCTCAACGAAGAGCATCGCAAAGAACTCTTGCAGTGGATTTACTACGAGCAGGTTCGACGCCACCGCAAAGGCCATCGCAAAGACGAGCACGAGGATTGAGCCAAGCGCCATCGCGCAGCTTACTCCTTCGTCACGTGGGCCCGTACGATTTCACCAAAGCGTCGCAACAGCTGTGTTCCGTGATCGGTGTCGTGCGCCGCGCGCAACAACGCCTCTGCGTCGAGTCCTTCGTCGACAAGCAGCGGACGCCGCCCATTTATGTACCCGCGAACGATGTCCGCATCAAACTCGGGATGAAACTGCACCCCCCAGGCATTGCTGCCA